>JAOAGV010000026.1:28627-48903 GCA_026415575.1 Candidatus Sumerlaeia bacterium | reverse complement strand
CCTCCAAACGTGTGTTCTTTCCACAGCGCTGACGCTTTGTTTCAGGACGGGCTATTGAGGCAAAGCGGCAGCATGGCTGCCGCAGTCCAAAACCCTTGGCGAGGTTCGGTGGAATGACAAGGAAGTAACGGTTGGGGTGGAACCCAACCCTCCATGGGATTTCTTGGAGGGGCGCGTTCCACCGCGCCCGAATCATATATACGGTTGGGGTGGAACCCGACAATCCACCGTCAAATGCGGTTGGGGTGGAACCCAACCCTCCATGGAGGGATGCGTTCCACCGCATCCGGCAATGTCAATACGCGCGCGGGCAATTCCCGTTGGCGCAAATTAGTTGACAGCCCGGTTATTCCCGCACTGCAATTGAAGATATGCTAGTGCATGGGTGAATGGTGTTTGCCCCTATGGAGAATCGTCGGAATACCCTTTTGGAACTGGTCGTATGGGCGATTGTTGTGGTGGGCCTGTATATCGCCCAGTTGTATCACTACATTCTGTTCCACAGCCTCGTTGAGATTTTCAGCATAGTTGTCGCGACCAGCATCTTTATTGTGGCGTGGAACTGCCGGCGATTTCTGGAGAACAAATACCTTGTGTTTCTCGGCATTGCGTTCCTGTTTGTGGCCTTCATGGACGCCATCCACATGCTCGCCTATCGGGGCATGAATGTCTTCGCGGGCTATGGAACCAACCTGTCCATCCAGTTGTGGGTGCAGGCGCGGTTGATCCACGCGGCGGGCCTGCTTCTGGCGCCGTTGTTCATCCGGCGCCGCCTTCGCGTTTTGTATGGTTTTGCCGGTTTCTTCGCGACCACGACTCTCCTTCTTCTCTCCGTTTTCATGTGGGATGTCTTTCCGGTCTGTTATGTGGACGGCGTAGGGTTGACTACGTTCAAGATCGCCTGCGAGTATGTGATTTGTCTCATTCTGGCCGGCGCCGGCGGGCTTCTGCTGCGGCATCGCGGCGCGTTTGAACCCCGCGTCATGCGCCTGCTCCTCGCCTCCATTGCCATGACCATCGTTTCGGAGCTGGCCTTTACCACCTACGTCAGCGTGTATGGTTTTTCCAACATGGTCGGGCACTATCTGAAGCTGATTGCCTACTACCTGATTTACAAAGCCCTGATCGAGACGGGTCTGATGCGGCCATTTGATCTGCTGTTTCGCGATCTCAAGCAAAGCGAGGAGACATTGAAGCGGGCGCGCGACGAACTGGAAATCCGCGTGTGTGAACGCACCGCGGAATTGGCGCGTGCGAATGAGGAACTGCGGCGCGAAATTGCCGAGCGCCTTCGCGCCGAGGCCGAAGTCCGCCGCCTCAACGAAGAACTCGAAGAGCGAGTCCGGTTGCGCACGGCCGAGCTCGAATCGGCCAACAAAGAACTTGAAGCCTTCGCCTATTCGGTCTCGCACGACTTGCGCGGGCCTCTGACCAATATCAGCGGCTATTGCCGCCTGCTCGAGGAAGATTACGGAAAGCAGATGGACGACGTTTTCCGCGAGTACCTGCAGCGCATCGAAGGTGCGGCCGAGCGCATGGGCCAAATCATCGAGGACTTGCTCAAGCTCTCACGCGTAACCCGTTCACAGATGAAGCGCGAAACTGTCCATCTAAGCGACCTGGTGCGTGAAATCGCCGCCGAGTTGAAAATGCGCGAGCCCCAACGCAACGTCGCATTCACCATCGCCGAGGACGTGGTAGTCCAGGGCGACATGCGGCTGCTTCGCGTGGCGCTCGAAAACCTGCTCAGCAATGCCTGGAAATTTACCCGTGCGGTGCCTCACGCTCAGATCACGTTTGGCGTCATGGCCCGCGACGGCAAGCCGGTGTATTTTATTCGAGACAACGGCGCCGGCTTTGATATGAAATACGCCCACAATCTTTTTGTTCCTTTCCAGCGTCTTCATTCGGCGAGTGAGTTCCCCGGCAGCGGCATCGGGTTGGCCACGGTGCGGCGCATCATTGACCGTCACGGCGGCAAAGTGTGGGCCGAGGGCGAAGTTGGCAAAGGCGCCACGTTTTACTTTACCCTGTGAAAACAAAAGATGCCCTATCCGGATTGGAACCGCCGGAGGGCCGGTTTTCTGCGCGATTTGTCCACGCGTCAATTCGGCTGTTCATTTGGCGAACAAGTTGCTTGCGGCCAACAAGTTTCTTGACTTTCCGCGAGCGGCAATGGCGAAAGAAAGCCATTGAGATACTGCGCCCGGAAGAGGCGCGCCTACCGGTCTGTCGCCCCCCGGTGCGGAAAGATTGAATGGATCCTTGCAAGGAGAGTTGCAGAATGTTGCCGGTTCACCCTGTCAAACAATGGCATGTCGAATCGTTGGAAGTTCGGGTGTATGCGGACAAACGTGTGTTGTCCGAGGCCGCAGCTGACGAAGTAGCAGACGTTCTGAAACGCGCAATCAAGTTGCGGGGCCGGGCTGTGGCCATTTTTTCCACAGGCGTTTCGCAACTGGAGTTTATCGCGGCCTTGCGCACCCGCCGCGGCATTGATTGGGAACAAGTCGTGGCGTTCCATTTGGACGAATACCTCGGCCTGTCGCCCGATCATCCGGCCAGCTTGCGCCGGTTCCTGCGCGAGAGACTGTTTGCCGCCGTCCGGCCCGGCGCAATTCACTACATGGCCGGCGAGGCGCCCGATCCGCAGGCCGAATGCCGCCGCTACGCCAAACTGCTGACCGATTTGGGGCCGGCTGACATCGCCTGCATCGGAATCGGCGAAAATGGTCACATTGCATTCAACGACCCGCACGCGGCGGATTTCAACGATCCGGCGCTGGTCAAGATTGTGGACTTGGACGAGGCCTGCCGCCGCCAGCAAGCGGGCGAAGGGTGGTTCAGCCGCCTCGAAGATGTTCCGCCGCGGGCCCTGACCCTGACGGTGCCGGCCATTCTTTCGGCAAAAATCATTAGTTGTGTGACGCCGGAGGCGCGAAAAGCCGACGCAGTGCGGCGCGCTCTGGAAGGGCCGGTCACCTCCGCGTGTCCGGCTTCCGTGCTGCGGAATCACCGGCATGCCATTCTGTATCTGGACCGCGAGTCCTCGGCACTGCTGCACCAGCGGGAATGAGAAGGGGGACAGACCGTGGATTTGGGGATTCGGGCGGGAATGGCGGTGACGCCCTTGCGGGGGCGGGAAGATGTCTTCATCGGCGTTCGCGGGGGGAAAATCCGGTGCGTCGAGCCGTTTCATACGTCGCACCGGTCGGCGGCGCAACACTTCTTGGATTGCTGCAATGCGATTGTTGCGCCCGGATTCATAGATCTGCAGGTCAATGGCGGATTGGGGCACAATGTGATGCACGGCAACGCGGCGCAACGCGAGGCCATCTACCGCTTTTTTCTGCGCCGCGGGACTACGACGTTGTTGCCGACCGTGGTGACGGCGTCGGTCGAAGACCTTGCCGCGGCGCTGGCACGGTTGGCCGACGATGTCGGCGAGCACCCCGATTTGCCGGCCATTCCGGGCATTCACCTCGAAGGACCGTTCCTGAATCCGGAGCGTCGCGGCGCCCATCCCGCGGCGTATTTGCGGCAGCCCAGTTTGCGGCTGGCGCGGCAGTTGTTCGCCGCGGCAAAACAGCGCATCCGGATCGTAACTCTGGCACCCGAACTTAAGGGAACAGGGCGTTTGATCCGCTGGCTGGCAAGCAAGGGGGTGGTGGTTTCGGCCGGTCATACGACCGCATCGTGCGAGACGCTGCTTCGAGCCTGCGAGGCGGGACTTTCTCTGCTGACCCATCTGGGCAACGTCAGCGACTGGCCGTATCGCCGGAAGAACAAGGACGGAATTCTGGCCGTCGAGCCGGCCGCTGTGGGGACGTTCATGATCAGCGAGCAGCTGCGGGCAACGGTCATTCTGGACGGCTATCATTTCGACGCGCGGCTGGCGGCGGCATTGGCGCGGTTGCGCGGACCGCAGAATCTTGCGATCATCTCGGATGCCAGCTACGCCGCGGGCTGTCCGCCCGGTCGCTATGACGACGGGTTGATCCGGACAACGGTGCATCCGAAGGGTTTTGCCTATGCGACCGGCGGCGGCGGCTATCTGGCCGGCAGTGTAATTGCCATGGAAGATGCAGTGCGGGTAGCCGTGCAGAAAGGCGGGATCGCCCTGCGCGATGCTGTCGAGATGGCCACACTCACACCGGCAAGAATTCTGGGACTCGAAAGGCGAAAAGGAAAGATTGCGGTCGGATACGACGCCGACCTAGTCGTGATGAATCCCGATTTGAAAGTCCGGCAGGTCGTTCGGGCAGGCCGCGTCGTGAACGCAGCGGACGGGGGCGCATAACGCCGCCTCGTTCCTCGCGTCCATCCCGTCCACCCTGTCCATGCACCACAGAGACCCCGCAAAGGAGGGAAGAACCATGGCACACCCATCATTGGAACGCCGGGCATTTATTCAAGCCGGAACGCTGACGGCGGGCGGCCTGTTTTTGTCGGCAGCGCCGAAGACAAAGCCGGTGCCGGCCAAAGTGGAATCCAGCCCGTCGGTTGCAGCGCCGGCCGAAGCGGTGCAGCGCGCGCCGATTTTTAGCGAGTATCGCTACGGGCATGTGGTGCAGGAGTATTACGTCAAGCGAGTGCGCGAGATTGCGGCACGGCGCGCGCGGGAACGCGCCCGCATTCGCACGCCCGAGGCCGTGATGAAACTGCGCGAGGAAGTGCGCCGCAAACTCAAGGAATGCTACGGCCCATGGCCCGAACGCACGCCGCTCAACGTCCGTGTGACCGGCACGGTCGAGCGCGAGCACTACACCATCGAAAAGATTCTCTACGAGAGCCTGCCGAATTATCTGGTCACGGCCAATTTGTATCTTCCGAAAAACGTTTCCGGCAGGCGGCCGGCGGTGGTCGCCCCTTGCGGCCACTCGGCCAATGGCAAGGCGGCCGCTCCCTATCAGGAGTTCAGCCGAAACCTTGCGCGCCAAGGCTACATCGTCCTGATCTACGATCCGCCTGCGCAGGGCGAACGCCTCGAGTATCCGGACCGCGAGGGCGAACCGCGCATCGGCTTCGGAACGCACTCGCACAACCTCGCCGGCAATCAGATGACGCTGATCGGACGGCACTTTTCCCTGTGGGAGGCCTGGGACGGCATTCGCGCGCTCGACTATTTGCTGTCGCGGCCCGACGTGGATCCCGCCCGAATCGGCGTGACCGGAAATTCGGGCGGCGGCACACTGACCTCGCACCTAAACGCGCTCGACGACCGTTTCACCATGGCCGCGCCCAACTGCTATGTCACGCGCTTCCTCTACAATCTCGAAAACGAAGAACCCACCGACGCCGAGCAGATCGCTCCCGGCATGCTTGCTGCCGAGTTGGACATGGCCGATTTCTTCATCGCCCAGTTGCCGCGGCCAACCCATTTCGGGGGCGAGGTCAACGACTTCTTCGATGTGCGCGGCCTGCGCGAAACCTACGAGGAAGTGCGGCGGCTCTATGCACTGGTCGGCGCCGAGCAGAACGTCGAACTGTTTATTGGCAAGCGCACGCACGGCTACAATCCCGAGGCACGCGTGGCCATGTATCGCTTTTTCAACAAACATGCCGGCATCGAAGCCTCGCCCGACGAGCCGCAACTGCCCGTCGAGTCCGACGAGACGCTGCAAGTTACGCCCAAGGGGCAGGTCCATTTGATGGGGTCGGCGCGGACGTTTGATTTCACGCGCGACGCGGCCAACGCACTGGCCAAAGGCCGCAAGGCCGTCGGCGGCAAAGAACTGGCCGGGCTGGTCGCCAAACATCTGGCATTGCCCAAACGCGCGGGCATTCCACATTATCGGGCGCTGCGGCCGCGCACGGTCTGGGACAATCCCCGCTTTCTCCAGCATGCCTTCCTGCTCGAAACCGAGCCGCCGGCCATGGCGCTCCTCCATGCCGTCGTCAACAGCGGGGCCGTCTATTATTTCCCCGAAGGCGAACAGGCCGTGCTTTACATCGCCCACCGCTCGTCGCTCAAAGAAATCATTCTGGGACAGGCGCCCGAAACCGACGGCCAGCCGGTGCGCTGGGCACTCGACGTGCGCGGCATCGGCGAGATGACCGCCCGAATTCAGCGCGACAGCGGCAACGACTTTTTCCACAACTACCGCAGCGATTACATGTATGCCAACCATGGACTGCTGCTCAACGAACCTTACAGCGGCCGGCGCGTTCACGACGTGTTGTGCACGCTCGACCTGTTCCAGTGGCACGGCTGCCGCGACATCCACTTGGTCGGGCGCGGACTGGGCGCGATATGGGCGGCGTTTGCCGCGGTGGTTCATCCCATCGTCCGGCAGGTTACGCTGCACAACGCCCTGCTGTCGTATCACGAACTGACGCAAGACGAGCGGTATGCATGGCCGTTGTCCTCGATGGTTTTCGGCATTCTGCGCCATTTCGATCTGAGCGATTGCCTGCGCGAACTGGCGGCGACCAAAAAGCTGACGCTGGTAAATCCGTGGAACAGCCGGATGGAGCTGTGGGACAAGGAAAAACTGGCGAGCCATCTCAAGGCCCTGCGACTGGAAAAGGCGGAGGTTCGCTGGGCGGAAATCTGAGCCGGCTCCATGGAGAGAACGCGGCCGGCTGTGAGTGGTTCATGGTATGGTGGATGAAAATTAGGTGCCAACATGGCCTTTGGCCACAGGCAAAGAGGTTAGAGGCAAGAGGTTGGAAGTTAGAAAAGAACTTCGCAAATTGGCTGGATCTTTAGACGAAAGACTCTTAAGCGAAAATTGCATGCGTTTGCCGACAGGCTCAAATCGGCCGGCCCGCATGCAGCGGTGCCTTTTGGGCTTGCATGGTGGCGCGGCGTATGATGCCTTCCCAGTCGAGACGCTTCGTTCATGAGGAACGAAACGCCGGACTCTGACGCATGGACGTCCGTACACTGCGGTGTTGAAGTGTGAACGGCCAGTCACTGCGACGGGACAGAAAAAAACGAATTCAGGGTTGCAGATTCTTCAATCAAGGAGAAACCGAAGATGGCTCGCAAAGTGGCGAAGTCGAAAATGATTTTCAGTTCCGCGCACCGCACAAGCCGGCGGGAGTTCATCAAGTCTGCCGCGGCCGCTGCCGGAGGGCTGGTCATTCTGCGCAGCGGAACGCGCCTCGGCGCCGGCGCGCCGAGCAATACGCTAAATATTGCGCTGATCGGCACGGGTGGGCGCGCCCGCGCACATTTCCGCGTGGCCTCCGAGGAAAACGTGGTCGCACTGTGCGATGTGAACGAACAGGCGCTTGCGGCCGCCGCCCAGAAGTTTCCCGACGCCAAACATTACGTGGACTGGCGCAAGTGCCTCGACCAGAAAGGCCTTGATGCCATCATTTGCAGCACGACAGATTTCACCCATGCGTTTATTGCCAACTGGGCGCTGAACCGCAACCTACATGTGTATTGCGAAAAGCCGCTGGGGATCACGGTCGAGGAAGCGCGCGTGGTTCGCGCCAACTATCTGAAGCGAAAGGACAAAGTGGCCACGCAGGTGGGCACGCAGCGGCATGAGAATCCGAATTTCAACCGCGTACGCGAGATCATTCTCGACGGCGGCGTCGGCACGCTGCAACACGTGCATGCGTGGGGCAACCGGCAGATTCGGCGCACCGAATACCTTCCGGGCGAGGGCGAGGTGCCGCCGTATTTGCACTATGATCTATGGCTCGGACCGGCTCCTTACCATCCCTACAACAAAGGGTATTTCGGCGGCTGTCTGGCGTGGAATATGTATTGGGATTTCGGCGCCGGCCAGATCGGCGACATGGGCAGCCACACGATTGACCTTGCCTGGAATGCCATGGATGCGGAATTGCCGACGTCGGCCGAGGCGCACGGCGAGCCGTTCAATCCCGACGTGACGCCGGTGGATCTGACCGCCACGTTCGAGTTTCCGGCAAACCCGTGGCGGCCGCCCATTCGCTACACATGGTATCAAGGCGCGCACAAGCCCAGCCGGCTCGAAGGCGACATCAATGTCGAGAAGATTGGACACGGGGCGTTGTTCGTGGGCGACAAGGGATTTCTCGTCGCCGAATTCACCAAAAACGAACTGATTCCACGCAACAAAGAGGCAGGGCTGGCCCACTACAAACCGCGGCCCAAGGAACAACGAATTCCCGACATGGGTAATTTCCAAGAGCAATGGATCAATGCCTGCAAGGGCGACCTGAAGACGTCGTGCGACTTCAAATACAGCGGCGATGCCATCGAGACAATGCTGTTGGGCCTCGTGGCCTATCGCGCCGGACAGAAAATCCTCTATGACGGCAAAAACGGCCGCGTAACGAACGTCGAGGAGGCCAACAAGTATTTGCGCCGCGAATACCGCGACGGCTGGACGCTCGACGGCTAGCTCGCCGGCGGTACAATTGCTGGGCGCTTACGCTTTTGCGCGGGCTTTTCGCGCGCCCGACCTTTTCTCCCCGGCAGCCAGACCGGGAATTTGATATACGCCCGGAACGGGGATTTCCGGCGCTGGCAGTTTGGCCTCGAAACTCAGCGGCTTGGGCACCAGATCAAGCTCGGAGTTGAGCAGGGCGTCCCACGTCAAGCGTTTTCCGGAATACGCCGATTCGCGTCCGAGAATGGCCGTGAACGAGCTTTCGGCCACCTGTATCGCCTCATTGTAATAGCGGCCTTTGCCGGTGATGCTGTTGATCAGGTCCACGTGTTCTTGGACGTTTCCCGACTCGCCTTCGTCCTTGAGCGGCTGGCCGAGGTTGTCGCGGCAGTCGGTCTCGCGCTTGGTTCCGACGACGATTTCCGACACATTGCCGTCGCAGTTCTGCCAGTGGCGCGTAAGGGCGGTCATGTGGACAATGCGCCCGCCGATTTCATATTCATAATCCACCGACACGTTGTCCCAGATGTTGCCCATGTATTCCTGATCTTTGGTTTTCCAGGCCCTTCCGCCCGAGGCAAACGCGGCGACGGGGTGTCCGCCGAGCGCCCAGTTCATGGCGTCAATGCTGTGGATGGCCTGCTCGACAATTTGATCGCCGCTGAGCCAGATGTAGGAATACCAAGCGCGAATCTGCCATTCGAGGTCGCTCCATTTGGGATCGCGCACCTTGGCCTTGAAGACCGGCCCGCGGCAGTCGTAGCAGCGCGCGGCGAGGATGTCGCCGATCTGGCCGTCGTGGATTTTCTTGATGGTCTCGATGAAGGCGACGGTGTGGCGCCGCTGGGTGCCGGCGACCACGGACAGTCGCATGTCCTCGGATTTTTTGGCGGCAGTCATAAACCGGCGGATGCCGACGGCGTCGGTTCCGACGGGCTTTTCGCAGAAGATGTTTTTCTTGGCATTGACGGCTGCCTCAAAATGCATCGGACGGAAACCGGGCGGCGTGGCGAGAATGATGTAGTTGGCTTCGCTCTTGAGCAACTTCTCGTGGCAGTCGAGACCGGTAAAGCAGGTTTCTGGCGTTAGTTTAATCCGGTCGCGCAGTTCCGGTCCGCCCGACTCCATGAAACGCTTCCGGGCGGCGTCCACCGGGTCTTGGAAAACATCGGCAATCGCCACCAGCTGCATGGGGACGTTGGCGATTTCGGCGGCGCGAAGCGCATCGCGCACGGCGCCCGTCCCCCGGCCGCCGCAGCCGATCAAGCCGATTTTGAGCGGCGCAGCTTCGGCGACATAGCCGGGCCGGGGCACACCGGCTGCGGCGGCAGCGGCAGAGACTGTGGCACCCGTTTTCAGGAAATCGCGGCGACTGACCTGTTGAATTTTTTCCATGGCGAATTCCTCCTCGATGTGGGGTTTGAGGCCTGCCGGTTCCTCATGGCAATAAACTATTACGTTGCGGCCCTCATGAACCGAGCCAAGGATAGCGGCGGGAAGCGGCAAGTCAAGAAAGAAGGCGGCAGGTTGGAAATGGACCGCGTCTGGTCCCGCACATTTTGGATGTCGGACGCCGTGGAAGGCGTTCTGCCATGGAGGGCCGGCTTCCACGCCGACTACATCGGGCTATCGAAGATGGACGAAGAAGGTCAATGGCTAACGGCCACACAGTGCCGCCTATGAGGCTTTACTCATGGTGTGGTTCAGGCAGGGTTTCTTTTTCGACCTGAATGGTCACATGCTGAATTTGATGGCGGTCTGCCAGCATCTGCGTCGCCTCGCGAAGCAGACGCGTGCGGTCGGCGGCGGGTTGAGCATCGAGGTGGGCGGTCAGAATCGGCTCGCCCGACCCGATCAGCCAGATGTGCAGGTCGTGGCAGGCGCGCACGCCGTCAATGGCTTCGAGGTGGGCGCGGATTTGCGCAGGATTCAAATGGGTCGGCGTGCCTTCGAGCAGAATATGGACGCTGTCGCGGATCAGCCCCCAAGAACTGAACAGGATCAATCCGCCAATAAAAAAACTGGCCAGCGCATCAGCCAAATGCCAGTCGAACTGCAAGATCAGGAGGCTTGCCACGACGACACCCACCGAGCCGAGGCTGTCGCCGATGACGTGCAGAAATGCGCCCCGAAGATTGAGGTTGTGCCGCCGGTGGCGAAACAGCACTCTGGCACTGACCAAATTCAGAATCAATCCGGCTGCACCAACGGCGAGCATGGGTCCTGAAAGCACCTCCGGTGGATGGAACAGCCGCCTGATGGCCTCCAAAAAAATGGCGCCGACCAGAAGCCACAGGATCAGGCCGTTGACCAGCGCGGCGAGGATTTCCGCCCGCCCATAGCCGTAGGTGCGGCGCGCCGTGGCCCGTCGGCGGCTGATGCGCGAGGCCGCCCACGCAATGGTGAGCGCACCAACGTCGGAGAGCATGTGGCCGGCATCGCTGAGCAGCGCAAGGCTGCCTGTCAGTATGCCGGCGACGAGTTCGACGACCAAGTAGGTGGCATTGATGCAAAACACAACGCCCAGCGCATGCTCGACGTCGTGTTGATGATCATTGTGACCGGAACCTTCAGAAGAAGAATTGGCCATACGCTCCACCCCATCCCCATCAGCTGGCCCGCGCAACGCGGACACGCGACGCTGCGAATTCAGCAGCCGGTTGTTTTGCGTTTTGCGTTTCGGCCTTGTGTTGTGTGGCCGCTTCTATTATCTTGCGTTTGGAGCGGGCAAGATTTCAACCTAAATTTCTGACAGCGGCCAAGAGTGCGGACCTGTCATGACCTCACACGCAATTACCGATGTTCGCGTCCAAAGCCGCAGTCAAGAGCGAGAACCGGGCGTTGATGCCGGCGGTTCGGATGATCTGAATCCGTCTGTCTTTTTACCTGTGCGATGCGATCGCTACGATGCCAACTGCTTGAGTGTTTATCCCTTCTCTGCCTTCTGGCCGGCGGCATGTTTGCTCTGTGCGGAACGTGCCGGTGTTTTGGCGCCGCCTTGAATGTTGGCGGGCAGGGTCCGTTCGCGTCCATCCAGCAGGCTGTGGATGCCGCCGCGCCCGGCGATGAGATTCGCGTGGCCGGCGGGACTTATTTTGAGTCGATCACGGTCCGCAAGAGCCTCTCGATTCTCGGAGGATTCAGCGCCGATCACACGACGCGGAGCATCAGCGCATATCCAACGGTGCTCTTTCCACCCGTCGGCAGCGAATCGGCGCTGCTTCTACGTTCGCGCAATCGCTGGATGCTTCTGTCCACTTCGGCAGACGAACCGCCGACCGGACAATTGCTAAGGCAAGAGCACATCCTTCGGAGGATCCTTTCCGCCCAATCTTCCGAATCCGGCTGGCGGCTACGGCTCGACAGCGACGAGGGGATTTCAACGGGACCGGCTTGGTTGGTTTTCCCGCGCGGCGGTGTGTTTCAGATCGCCCGCGAAAACACCACAGACACGGCCGTTTCGCCCCCGACGCCGCTTCGCGTCCACCTCGACGGTCTGCAAATCGCCGGCGGGCTGGCCGGAGAAGATCTGGCCGGGTGCGGAGGTGCGGTGCATGCCACTCTGGACGAGGGCGATGAGTTGGTGGTCAGCCGCTGCGAGATACAATACAGCCGGGCCGACCGCGCCGGCGGCGCCATGTTCCTTGCGCTGACCGACGGCGCAAAATGCCGGATTACCAGCAACGTGTTGACCTGCAATGACAGCGACGGTTCGACGGAATCAGTTGGCGGCGCACTGGCAATCCGGGCCAGTCATGGGTGCGAGGTGGTCTGCGCCGGCAACACCTTTTTACGCAACTCGACCGCCGGCGAAGGGGGCGCGCTGGACATTGCCGCCGAAGCCGGCTGCCGCATTCATCTTCTCCGCAATCGTTTTGCCAACAATCGCGCCGGTCAGAACGGCGGCGCCTTGACCGTGCGACTGGCCTTCCTGTCCGCCCTTGAATGCCTCGACAACCGCATGGAGAACAACGAGGCCATTGCCGGCTCGTGCGGGGCTGCTTACTACGAGTTGGATGAAAACGTGGATGCCACAATTGCGGGCGAACGCCTTCTGGCCAACCAAGCGCGGCTGGCCGCCGGCGCTTTGGGGTTTCGCATCGGCAACGGCTCGGCCTGCATGCTGTCGGCCCTTCAAGTCAGCGGAAATACGGCTGCCGACTGTGGTGGAATTCTTGCCGTCGTCGAAACCGATTCCCAACTCCAACTGGCCGATTCGTTGATTCAGGCCAACCTCGCCGACGTAGGCAATCACGGGGCTCTCGACTGCCGGATTGCACGGCGATCCGTTTTGGAGATTGGTTCAACCACGTTTCTCTCCAATAATGCCCTTGGCAATTGCGGCGTCGGTCAACTCATTGCCGACGAAGCCAGCACCGTGTCGCTGGGCGATTGCGACATCGCCTTCAACGGTGCCAGTGGCCGCTGCGGGGGGTTGCGCGTGATCGGGCGCAATCAAACCGCCATTCGATTCCAAAGCACCCATTTTGCGGTCAACAATGCGAAGGAAGACAATGGCGCAATCCATTGCTCGCTGCACGGCCGCTCCTCGATGGGAATGCGCGACTGTGTGTTTGAACGCAACGAGGCGGGCCGCCACAACGGTGTCGGCGAATGGCTGGCCACCGACGAAGCGGTCCTTGCCATCAGCGGCTGTCAATTTCAGGGCAATCTTGCGCACGACGGTTCAAATGGCGTGGGGGTGTTTGAATTCCACGAGGGCAGTCCCGTGCGCTGGGACCAATGCCGCTGGGAATTTAATCGCAGCGCACAGGATGCCGGCGTCGGACGCTTTGCGTTTCTCGACGGCGCATGGGCGGAGTTTTCCGATTGCGTGTTTGCCGACAATGAAACCAGCGGCAGCGGTGGCGCCGGCTATCTCCGTCTCAGCGACGACAGCGCCGCGGCCTTTCGCCGCTGCGAGATTGTGCGCAACACGGCCTGGACCGGTCCGCTCGGCGCCTTTGAGGTCGAAGCCTATTCCGGTTCCCTTGTGGTGCTCGACGAAACCCGGTTCGAGGACAACGGCAGCAGCGGGCCATACGGCGCACTTCGCGTGTATTGCGAGGACGGCACTGCCCTGAGCATCAGCGACTGCGAATGGACGGGCAATCGCGCGAATGGAGGCGCCTTTGGCGCGTGCGCCGTGGAAGCCATCCGCGACTCTCCCATATCCATCCACGCCACAACCGTGACGGAAAACCTTGCCGGCAGCAGTCACGGCGGACTGTTCATCTCGCTGCGCGAACGGTCGCCGCTCAACCTCTACGATTGCCGGTTCCACCACAATAGCGCCGTGGCGGGCAACGGCGGCACCCTGACCATCCTTGCCGACAATCAATGCAGCGTCTCTCTGTGGGCCGTGCATTGCTGGGCCAATCGCGCCCACGGCGACGCCGGCGCCGTCTGGATCGCCTCGCAAAACCACTGTTGGCTGGAGATTGAGGAATCCATCTGGTCCGGCAATCTCGCATGGTATGAACGAACGGAAGCGATTGTGCTGACGGAGGCAGATTCCGGCCGGTGGGTTGCCGTGCCGGTTTCCGGCGACCTTGCGCGTCCGGAAGGGATTGTTCCCGCGCCGGGTGATCTGATTACGCAAGGCTCGCGCTCGTGGGTTGTTGGGGAAACGGATGCCGGCCCGACCTCGGTCAGCCTGCGGCTGGACGGTCCCGAACGGCCGCAGGCCGGCCGCGCATTGTTGCGCCGCGTGCTGGGGGATTCCGGGGCGTTTGTCATAGACCATCGCCGCGGCGGGGCATGCCTGATCGCCGGTCTGCAAGCCTCAAACAATCGGGCCGGTCGCGATCAAGGCGCCGGACGGATTGTCGTGTCCGACATTGCCGGTCTTCAACTGCAGGATTGCGTTTTCCGCGAGAACCAAGCCGGGCGGCTTGCCGGCGCCGTCGCGTTGAATCTTGCCCGCGCCGACGACATCGTGATTCAGCGCAGCGCGTTCCTCGACAATACGGCCGGACAGCGCGACGACCTGCCGACGGGCGGCTTTTGCGGCGCATTCGACCTGCTCGCCCGCGATTGCCGCCTGCTGCTTTCGCGCAACCGCGTCGCGGGCAATCGGGCGCTCGCAGCCGGGCAGTCTGGCGGCCACTGGGGCGGCGGATTGCTCGATGTGGAACAGATGGCCGAGGCGCTGTTGATTCGCAATGAGGTGCGCGACAATCGCGCCGACCGCGATGTCGGCGGCCTCGAAGTTGGCTGTACCGACCTGTCGGCCGTTACGCTTCGCGACAACGTGTTTGTGTCCAACCGCGCCGGGCGCGACTTCGGCGCACTGGTCGTCGGCGCCGACGGTCTTTCGCCGATTGTCGTGGATGAAAACGAGTTCCAGTCCAATGTGGCGGCCGGCTGCGGCGGTGCGCTGGGGTTTCGCCCCAGCCGCGGCCCCGAAGGACTTCTGCTTACCGAAAATTCGATGCAACAAAACATCGCCCGGCTGGGTTGTGCGGCCTGTTTGCTGGGCCCGTTTGTCTCGCAAGACAATACCATCTCGCGCAATCCCCCCAACCGGAATTTACCGTCCCAAGGCGCCGTGGCGGTGTTGGCTGCCGGCGGTTCGTTTCTGTCCGATACCTTTGGCGACAATCGCCACGCCGCCATTGTCGGCATCGGCGGAAGCATCGAGGGGTCCGCGCAATTGCTGGCCTCTCTCGCGTCGGACGGAAACCGCACCGGCTGGCTGCTCGAAACCACCTCGCCCGCGCTGGCTGTTTTGCTGCCCGCCGCGCGCTATCTGCCCCTCTACCTCATCCAAGACCGCCGCAGCGTCCGAATTCTCGATGCCGAGGAATTGACGGCCGACGAGTCGCACGCCCGCAGACAGATTAATGTCTTTGTTCAAAACCGCGATGCCCTGAGCATCGGCGAATGCCGCGTCGCCACGGAATGGCAGTGCCCCGTTACGATTATGCGCGGCAGTACAGGCTGGCTGATTCAGGCGCAAGCCCCTTTGCCCGAATCGCCGGCGGCGGGGATGCGGATTGTTCAGAACGACGTCGTGAGGCATCTTGGCAGAATAATTGAGCCGGCGGCCGGCTCCGATTCGTCAAGCGTGATGGCCATGTTCGACGACGACACCTCACTGAGCGAAGGGCCGGCGTTGCTGGCCAGTCCGCCGCTCGATCCCGCCGTTTTGGAAGGAAGCAATCTGCTGGTCTGGGGCAGCGACGAGATGATCCATGCCATCGGCGAGGTGCGCGCAACCATCCGCAACAATTGACCGTCTTGCAGCCCGCCGACAAGACCGGACATCGAGCGGTCGCAGGGGACTGTCGTCTGCCCGCATAGATTGTGAGTGGGCGTGGGCTATCCGAAGTATTTCCGCCGGGCGGCCCGCAAACAACGAAACAACCGCAGATACTCGGCGATGGTGCGTCCAATGCGCATTTTGCTTTGGCTGGCTTTCCGGTGGTACAGATAGCGGGTGGGCACTTGGCCGCCGCGCAGTCGCAGCGGGCGCAGTTTCAGCAAAATCTCGGCGTTCGCCACAAATCCCGTGCTTTCGATAAACTCGCCGCCATAGACGGCAAGGGCGCGCTGCAAAATCGCCGCCCGATATGCGCGATAAAAAAAACTATAGTCGCTGATCCCGCGAATCGGATAGAGCAGGCGCAACATCCAATTCAGGGCCGTGCTGTAGATGCGCCGGGCGAACGGAAACCCCTCGATGCCGCCGCCGCGGCAGTAGCGCGAAGCCGCCACAACGTCGCAGCCGTCGGCGACCCGCCGGATCATGGCCGGCATCACGGAGGCATCATTGGTGTTGTCGCCCTCAATGGTTACGACAACATCGGCAGGCTGCGCGCGCCGGCATGCCTCGGTAATGCCCGTGCGAAACGCGGCGCCGCAATTGCGGTTGGTCGCATGATCGAGCACGTCGAGCGGCATTGCGCGGGCGGCCTCGAGGGCGACCTCGCGGGTGCGGTCGGTCGAGCCGTCGTTGACCACGAGGACATGGAAGTCGAGGCCGGCGGCATCCATTTCCCGCCGAATGGCTTCGAGCAGCTGCGGCAGGCCCTCCGCCTCATTGTACGCAAGAATGACGATGTAAGTTTTGGCCATGAGCGCAGACAACTCCGCCGGCGGGTGCTCCATTCTTCACACGGAGGGAAAGGGCTGTTCGCCCGAGGATTCACTCTCCGGCATGATGTGCAAATGCGCCGACTCGCGCCGGATGTCGCGATAACACACATGGATGCAGCCGCGGCACCATGCACTCTGCTCCGGCGTGTAGAGCGTGCGGCGCAGGTGCTGATACGCGGGCGAGTTCCAGTAGTCAAAAAAGTCCGCTCCGACCCACCGCGCCATCCCGTCGCTGTTGGTGCAACAAGGCTGAACGAGTCCGTCGGCGCGAAAGTAGATAAACTCCCACGGCTCGGCGCATCGCGGCTTGCGCACCGCCCGCTCGACCGGCGAGGAAAAGCGGATCGGGGGCGTCAGGTCCACGCCTTCCTCCTTGGCCACACGCACGGCCTCCTCGACGATTTGGTCGGAGCGCTCCTGCTCGTAATACAGCGACTGCGTCTGCATGTCGCGCGAATAGACCACAAGATAGTCGGCGATGACCCGCCCGACGCCCAGCCGGCGGGCCAGCCGCACGAAATCCGGCAATTCGGCGATGTTGCGCTGCATGGCCACGAACGTCAGCGTCAGGCGCGGTGTCTCGCTGCCCCGCGTCCGTTTCTGCGCCTGCAAATCGTCCACTTGGGCGACAATTCGATCGAAGGCATCCACGCCCCGAACAAACTGATAGGTCTGGCGCGTTGCGGCGTCTATCGAAATGAACAGCGTCTTGAGACCGTGCTCAATCAGCATTCGGTTGCGTTCGGGCGTCAGAAGCAGTCCGTTGGTCACCAGCCACGAGTTGGCGTGCGGCGGAATGGCATCGAGCAATTCCGGAATGTAATCCACCAGAAGGGCCTCGCCGTAGCCGAAGATGCTCACGTCGTCCATGAAGTGAAAGAGCGGGGCCAGTTGGGCGATGGCCTCGCGGGGCATGTCCACGCGGTCGCCGCGGAAAAACGACTGGCCGCACATGCGGCAGCGCATGTTGCAGCGGTTGGTTGTCTCGAAGTAGCAGCGAAGCGGGCGCGAGCGCAGCTGCGGCCATTTGGCGAGCATTTCGAGACGGTTGAGCGTGCGGTTGTACGCGCGCTGCGCGTCGCCGGCCGTATGCTCGACCAGAAAATCCAGCATGTCGCGCAGCAGCAGGAACGATTTGCGCTGAAGCGCGTCGCCCGCTGCATCCAGTCCCCACTGTGGTTTGTTTTCGAGATACTCGCGGACGCGCCGCTCGAGTGCATAAAAAACGCGCGACCCGGTCAGCCGCTCCGGCCGATGTTCCGCTCTTGCCTGTTCCAGCAAACGGCGGCCTTGTCGAACCAGCCAGTACTGCACTGGACGCGAGTCTTTGATCGTATGAATAATGGACATCGCAGACCCAATGAGTGGACCGGCAATTCGATGCCGGTTTGTCGGGGGCGTGTGAGTACACCCCGCTCTTGGTTGCATTGCTGCGTCAGCACTCAGGTTTTTTTCGCCGGCGTTCGGCCTATTTCAGCATCGCGATGGCGCGGGCAAGGTCTATGCGGCCGTCGTAAAGAGCGCGTCCGACAACCGCGCCGATGATGTTGGTCTGGTTCAATGCCACCAGCGCCTGAAGGTCCTCGAAACAGCTCACGCCGCCGGAGGCAATGAACGACGCCGGCACCGCCTGCGCGAGGGCGCGTGTCGCCTCGATGTTTGGCCCTTGCAGCATCCCGTCGCGCGAAATATCCGTGTGTAAAAACGTCCGCACGCCTGCGGCCGCCATTTGCCGGGCAAACGATTCCGCGTCCAGACCGCTTTCGGTGGTCACCCAGCCGCGAACGGCGACCATTCCGTTGCGAGCATCTATGGCCACAAGGATTTGCCCGTCGAACTCCGCCACCAGGTCCTTGAGCATTTCCGGCTGCTCGACGGCCAGCGTGCCCAAGATCACATAGTTGATTCCCTCGCTCAATGCGTTGGAGACCGCCTCGCGCGTGCGCAGGCCGCCGCCCAGTTCGATTTCGCAGCCAACCGCCCGGCGTATGGCCCGAATGGCTTCGAGGTTTTCGGGCGCGCCCGTGAAGGCGCCGTCCAAGTCCACCACATGAATGCGCCGCGCGCCGGCCGCCTCGAACATCTGCGCAATTTCGGCCGGATTGCCGCCAAACTCCGTCCGCGCGTCGGCACGCCCCTGCTGCAACCGAACGCAGCGGCCCGACATCAGGTCTATGGCCGGGATCACCAGAAACGGATACATGCGACTCTCCTCTCCCCTACTGACCGGCCGTCGAGTGGTCCGACGGTCCCCACAGCTCGGTCGAGACTTTTGAGATTACAGCGGCAAATTTGCCTGTGGCCGTGCGCGGGATTTTGTCCACATACTCGAAGCGCAGCCGCACTTCCGCCCCCAACCGCTCCCGCAATCCTTCCTCCAACCGCCGCTCGTCGTCCTTCGTGTAATTCGGACGCTTTACGATCCGGACAATTACGTCCGTCAGGGTTTCCTGAATTAGTTGCGATTCTTCGATGGAATGAATCGGCTTGAAGGGATGGGTCAGCGTGCAGGCGGACACATGCCGACCGTCGGGACAGACCACGACGTCGCGCAGCCGGGTGGTCACCTGGCCGATCAGTTCCAACCCGCGCCCGCACGGACAGGCCGCGGGGGCCGCCGCGGCGACATCCCCCAGCCGGTATCGAATTAGCGGCATGGCCGTATTAACCAACGAGGTTCCGACCACTTCGCCCGCGATGTCCTTGCCATATTCCGACGCGGGTCCCAGAGGCACCACCTCGACCACCACGTGCTCCATGCAGACATGATAGGCATTGTGCTGCTCGCATTCGCCGGCGCCGACCACTTTCTCGGTCATGGAGTAGAAATCAAATACTTTGCAGACAAAGGCCTTTTCGATGGCCTCGCGATAGACGTCGGTCACCGGCTCCGAGCCGGTGAACACCGCGCGCATCGGGATTGTCTGCCCGTGGTTCAATAGATACCGTGCCATGAGATACAGCGTCGAGGGATAGCCGTCGAGATACTCCACGCGATATTTTCGCAACGCCTCGGCATAGAATTGCAAATTCCGCGGCCTCATGTGCATGGTGGAAAAATGGATCTGCCGCCACGGCACGTTGAACCGCCAGAACGGCGGCTCGCTTTGCTGAATCGGCACAATCCGGTAGCCCCCGAACGTCCCGCGCCATTTTCGTGGATCATACCGCCCCCACGTGCGATGGCGCGCCACCCACGCCCGTTCGGCCACCAACGTCCTGCGGGTGAACCAGACTTCGATCGGCGAACCGGTTGTTCCACTGGTGGACATGCGCAGGACACGCGAGTCGGGCGGCACGTCGGGAATCAATTCGTGGCGGCGCGAACGCAGGTCTTCCTTGGTAATCATTGGAAACTGCCGCAAATCCTCGATCGAACTGACCTGCCGCCATGTTACGCCGTATTCCGCAAACGACTTGGCGTAAAACGGAACGTGCTCTTGGGCGAAGCGCAGAATGTTCCGCAGCCGTTCGATCTGGAGGGTGCGCAAACGCTCGCGGTCCCACCATTGCGTTTCTTCCAGCTCCGCATAAATTTTTCGGAACAGCGGGCCGCGCTCGTCCAGCCGTTTGATTATACCGAAAACACTCGACATCAGGTTTTGTATGGCAATCGGCGACCGCTCGTAGAAGGTTTTCAACTTGACACTGGGCATTGCCATGGCGTTCGGCCTCGAGGGTCAATCGGACGGACCTGACCGTCGCACAAGACGCGCGGCTTTGGCCAGCAAAAAACCGCCCAGCAACCGCACGTGCCGCCATTTCAAATCCCGCGCCAGCCGCCACAAGACGCCAATCCCATGCCGCGGCCACAGCACGCCGAGCGTCCGCATCTCCATC
>JAOAGV010000026.1:0-28617 GCA_026415575.1 Candidatus Sumerlaeia bacterium | reverse complement strand
GAAAGCAGGTTGCCGACGGCGGTTTCGGAGAAAGCCAGCCAGCCGCGTTCGATCTCCTGCGACAGCTTTTCCACGTGCGCACAAGCTCGTTCGGCCGTTTCTCCACGCAAGACCGTCAGCCGGCCGTCTTCGGCAAACCGCGTGGGGATCGCGCGGAAGCCGGCAACGCCACCCGGCTGCAAGATCATTTCAACCAGAAGCGAATGCCGGCGTAATTCGAGGGTCTTTTCGTCCACCACCCGCTCGTCCAGCGGATTATAGAGAAAACTGCCGACACTGTAAAAGATCGGCGCGCCGCGATACACCTCGATCCCTTGCACAACATGCGGATGATGCCCGATGACGGCGGCCGCCCCCGCCTCGATGATCTCCCGCGCCAAGCGTCGGTCCTCCGGCAGCGGGGAGGGACAATATTCGACCCCCCAGTGCAACGACACAAGCACCCAGTCCACCTGCTCCTTCAGGCGTGCCACGGCTGGAAGCACTGTCTGGCGGCGGATTTCTGCCGATCCCAACCGGTCGCCGCGCGCGCTGAAGGCCCCCGCCTTGCAATAGGCCAGCAGGCCAATCCGTCTGCCACACCGCTCCACAATTGCGGATTGGTTGGCTTCCGCCTCGTTGAGACCCGCACCGGCAAAAGCAATGCCCTTCTCTGCCAGTATCTGTCGTGTGGTTTCGATCCCCTCCGGTCCCCAATCGGCGGAGTGATTCGAGGCGATCGAAAGGAGATCGAATCCGGCCGCCGACAGCGCATCGGCCGCTTCGGGCAGCGCCGCTGTGAAGTCTTCGCTGCCGGGCATGGCGCCGCGCCGCTCGCGGGTGAAAAAGAACTCCAACTGGCCAAGCCGCACATCGGCTCCGGCGAGAAGCGGCAGAGTTTCGCCAAACGGCCACTTCGGCCCATGCTCCAAGATTGCACGCCCAACACGCGCCGACAATTGCAAATCGCCGACGGCGACCAACCGAATCCCATCGCCGCACGAAGCCGAATCGCCCCCCACTAGGCAGCCTTTTTCAACAAGAAACGCAGATGGTGCTTGTTGGGTCATCTCTGTTTTTTTCCGCACAAAATCTATCGAAGTGATAACGATTTTTTCACACAAAATACTATGTCGGCGGTTGGTTTTCCGCCGCCACTTTCTGATATAACGCCTTAATTTGTGCACAGGTCACCGGCAACGCATAAAGCGACTCCGCGCGCCGGCGCCCCGCTGCCCCCATTTCTTTGCGCAATGCCGGATTGCCGGCCAAAGTCTTCATCGCTCCGGCCAGTGCAGCCGCGTCGCCCGGTGCAACCAGCAACCCCGTTTCGTTCGGCACCACCGCCTCCGGAATTCCCCCGACCGTGCTGGCAATCGCCGGCAGACCGTAGCTCATCGCTTCGAGAAGCGCTACCGGCAGGCCTTCGCGAAATGACGGCAGAACAAATACATCGCTGTTGCGAAGGACCTGTGTTTTGGCCTCCCCCACTACCCAGCCGATCATTCGGACACAGTCGTCAAGACCCAGCTGGCAAATGCGTTGCCCGACCTCGCCGCTTGGGTCGGCCCCCGCTATGGTAAGCGTCAGCGGTAGCCCCTCGTGCCGGAGCGAAGCCACGGCATCGAGCAGCGTGAACATGCCCTTGCGGCGCATGTCGCCGCCGAGGAAAAGAAACCGCGTCGGTCCCCCGCCTTCGCCCGGCCGCGCCATTGCTGCCTCCGGCGGGATGGCAATTCCATTTGGGACAAAGACCACGCGGGCTTGGGTGAAAGTCTCGATCAACGCCCGGTCGCACTCGGCAAGAATGACCACAACTCGGCTGTGGCGAAACAGCATGCGCATCCACCAGCGAACGACGGGGCCCGACCTTTCATAATAGGGCTGAATCCCGTGGTCATGTATGAGACAAGGGACGCGAAACAGGCGGGCAATCTGGACAATGATGCCTTTGCGCAGGGTGCTGCCGCGCGAGGCCAGATGCAGGTGCAGAATTGGCTTGGGACGCATCAGGCACGCCAACACCACCCGCGCAATTCCCGACAGGGCCAGTGCGGCATCGCCCAGCAGTCCGAACTCCCGCCGCGCCGTCGTCGCGATGGCCGTGACCGCCAAGTCCGGGTCCGCGCCTTGCACAGCGAGAAAATTGGCAATGTCCGTGGCAATTCCGCCTTNCGACCGCACATGGGGGCCGACGTGAATAACCGAGATGCGTCCGGCCAAAGATTGCCTGTCAGATGCCAATACAATGTCTCCCGCGCATGGAATCGAACTACAACAACCGACCCGTTGGCGACAAAGCCAGACGGTGCTCTCCGCTCGGACAACCTGCAACGACTTTTTGCAAGGCCGGCGTGGGGCCCAAGTTACTTGCGCAGAATTTGCTTGCAAGGAAGGTCAAATTAGCAGACTAACTAACCTTTGTAAATGCAGAGGGGTCTGTTCTGGCGCATGGAGAATGTTTTATGTTCGCACGATTGTTTCGCAAACTCTTTTCGATGGACATTGGAATAGACTTGGGAACCGCCACAACCCTCGTCTATGTGCGCGGCGTGGGCATTGTGCTGTGCGAGCCGTCGGTCGTGGCCATTGACCGCAACACCGGCAAGCCGCTGGCCGTCGGCGCCGAAGCCAAGCGCATGCTCGGTCGAACGCCCGCCAACATCGTGGCCATCCGCCCGATGAAGGACGGCGTTATCGCGGACTTCGAGACCACACAGGAGATGCTTCGCTACTTCATCCGGCGGGTGCGGATGGAGCAGCGCAAGTATGCGCATCCGCGGGTGATTATTTCGGTGCCCTCGGGGATTACGGAAGTGGAGAAACGGGCGGTGCGCGAGTCGGCCGAGCAGGCCGGCGCCAGCGAGGTCCACATGATCGAAGAGCCGATGGCGGCGGCCATCGGGGCGGGCTTGCCCGTGACCGAGCCGTCGGGCAGCATGATCATAGACATCGGCGGCGGGACAACCGAAGTGGCTGTGGTGTCGCTGGGCGGCATTGTGGTCAGCAAGTCGGTGCGGGTGGCCGGCGACGAAATGGACAACGCCATTATCCAGCATATCAAGCGGAAATACAACCTGATGGTCGGCGAGCGGACGGCCGAGGATATCAAGATCAAGATTGGCTCGGCCGACGTGCTGCCCGAAGAAAAAACTTACACCATCAAGGGCCGCGACCTTGTGGCCGGCCTGCCGCGCACCATTCAAATCTCCTCCGAGGAAATCCGCGAGGCGTTGGCCGAACCGGTCAATACCATCGTGGATGCGGTCAAAAGCTGCCTCGAACGCACCCCGCCGGAACTGGCGGCCGACATCATGGACGGCGGCATCGTCATGGCCGGCGGCGGCTCGCAACTGCAAGGTCTCGACACACTGCTTCACGCCGAAACCGGCCTGCCCGTCCGTCTGGCCGACAATCCCGAAACCGCCATCGTGCTGGGCACCGGCAAGGTGCTCGAATCGCTCGAACTGCTCAGCCGGCTGGACGGGATGAGACGATGAGGGGCAGCGATCGCGCTTCCGATGCCCTTTTGTTCTGGAGGGAAGCATTACCCTTGGCCATTTGAAGTGTGGTCAAGGGTTGGGAAAGACCTGAGAGCCAACGCGGCCTTTGGCCACAGCCAAAGAAGCTAGAGGCAAGAGGTTGGAAGTCAGAAGAGAGCGTCGCAAATTGGCTGGATGGTTAGACCGAAGAGTCTAAAGGGTGCGAGCACGGGCTTTTTCTGCCAAGTGTGCCCGACTCAGCGGCATCCTGTGCAGGTCCAACACGCGCCGGCATTTGGGTTTTTAAGTGAGCAAGCGTTTTTTATCCGCCGTTGAAGTAAAACTTCGCAAGAAAGGCCGCAAAGGGCTCCGGCTGTCGTCCGGCTGATGGGTCAAGTGACTCGTCCGCCTGCCTTGAATTTGGAGGTCCCACTTTTAGCAAGCAGGTTTCCACTTTCTCCATTTCATCTCCGGCGGTGTTGCTCCATGAATCTCGGCCAGCTGTGGTCTGAACGCAAAAAGATCATTATGATCGCGTTGCTCGTTGCGTTGCTGGTCGTCGTGCTGGCGCGGCAGGCCGATCTGATCCCGCCGGGGCCGGCCGGGCGGGTCGTACGCACGGCCATCCAGCCGCTGACCGCCGCCGTGGCAGCCGTGGACGGCGTAGTCGCCAACGTGTGGACGGTTCTCTTCCACTCAAAAAATCTGGTCGTGGAAAACGAGCAGTTACGCCACGAGGTCGCCGTGTTGCGGACGCGCAATCAACAGCTCAGCGACGCTCTGGCGCAATTGCAGCGGCTGAGCAAACTGACCGCCCGGCTTGCAGCCATCAGTCCGGCTTCGACGCGGTTGAACGTTACAGCCAATGTGGTCGGCTTCAGTCCAAACTTCTGGGTGCGTAGCGTAACGCTCGATTGCGGCATACGCGACGGGGTGACCACAGGCATGCCGGTGGTCAATCAGGAAGGGCTTGTGGGATTTGTGCGCGATGTGTCATGGGGCGGGGCGCTGGTGCAATTGCTGGTGGATTCGGATTTTGCGGCGGGGGCAAAAATCCGCGAAACGCGCGACCGCGGGATTGTCCGCGGCACCGGCGAAATGGACCGCCTCCTGCTGTTCCTCGACAATCCACAGTCGCAAGTGCAACCCGGCTACGAAGTCATCACGTCCGGGCTGCCGGCGGGGGCGCTCTTCCGTCAAGGCCTGGTAATCGGCACCATCCAAGGCGTTGAACAAACCAAAATGGGACAGCCGTGTGCCATTGTAAAGCCGATGGTGCGATTCGACCGCCTCGAAGAGGTTGTCGTGCTTTTGGAGCCCAAGCCGAAAGAGCCGCTGGCGCAGCCGCTGCCGATTCCGCCGCCGTAAAACGCACCCGGCCGGTCGCGCAGCATGAGCAGGGCGGGAGGGAAAGGTTGATGCAAATTCATCCGGACTTGGAAGAAGTCCTGTTCAGTCGCGAGCGGATCGCCGCGCGCGTGGCCGAACTGGGCCGGCAAATCTCCGACGATTATCGCAACGGCAATCTCCTTCTGGTGGGCGTGCTCAAGGGCGCGGTGGTGTTTCTGGCCGACTTGATGCGCGCCATCAACATCCCCCACCGCTTCGATTTCATTCGCGCCTCCAGCTACGGAAAAGGCACGGTCAGTTCGGGCTATGTGATGTTGTCGGGACAAGTCGAACATCGCCTTGCCGACTACGACGTGCTGATTGTCGAGGGGATTGTGGACTCGGGACGGACGATCGAGGCGCTGACGCGCGAGTTCACCCGCAGCGGCGCGCGCACGCTGGAAGTTTGTTCGTTCCTGATGAAACAGCGCCAGAGGGAAGTGCCCGTGGTCTGCCGCTATCTGGGCTATGAGGTGCCCGACCGGTTTGTCGTGGGCTACGGATTGGATTACGCCGAACGCTACCGGCATTTGGACTGCGTGGGCATTTTGCGGCGGGAAGTGTATGAGCGGTGAGTGGTGGGCCGGCGGGCGGCGGGTGGGAGTTGTGGGTTCGGGAATGGAGACGGCGCGGCCGGCCGTGTTTTTTCCGTCACCGGGCGGTAACGTGCGCTGGGAATAATACTTTCCAACTCCAATCCTTGCACATCACAAGACGGCGTCTTTGCCTCGTGGCGATTTATTTTCCGCAACGGCAAACTTTCCTCGACGGCATGAGTCTAATCAGAAGAGTTTGTGTTCGATGAGTCCAGCGCATTCGGCGGCCCAGTGGAGGGTCGGGTTCCACCCCGACCGCATTGTTCTCGGATGCACTGGAGGGTCGGGGTCCCCCCCGACCGCCTTTGGAACCGGATGACCGTGGAAGGCTTCCTTCCGGCCGTATTGTTTTCTGCAGGAAGGACCTTCTCCCAATTTCGGAAGATGCACACCCAATCGGAAATCTTCGCTCCGGCCGTATTGAACTGTTCCCGCTACACTACAAACATTTTGCGGAAAAGGAGACCTTGGCCATGAACCACCGTCTTTATCCAAAGAGAATCCCAATCAAATCAGCTGTTGCGGTGCTGGCTCTATTTGGCGCACTGGCGCTCGGGACTGCCCGCGCGGTTGCCGCCGGCGCCCCCGCCGGTGCGCAGTCCGGCGAAAGCCTGTTGAACATCATCGGCACGGTTCCGCTGCCCGACGAACCGCTGCGCGATCAGATCATCCTGTTTTTTGACTCCGCGATCATTCTGCCGCCGCTGCCGGACGGTCGAACTACGGACCCGATGCGTCTGACCCCCGACCGGCCGGGCCAGTTCCGCATCGGCCGCAACTATGTAGCCTTCAAAGCCGCCTCGCCCTTTGCCCCGCGCGACATCGTGCGGGTCGAGGTGCATCCGAATTTGCAATCGCCCGACGGCCGCAAGGTCGCGCCCAACCAGCGGCACCTCACCTTTCCGACGTTCGCCTTGGAAACCACGCGCATCTGGGCCGCCGCTCCCAATGCCGACCCGCGTGTGTTTCATCTGGATTTCCCCGTGCCGATGGTTCCCGATGCCGTAAAGCAACATGTCGTGGTGCGGCTGGCCGACGGGTCGCCCGCCCCATTTCAACTCACCCAACGCGACTCGTCCAAAGCGTGGGCGGTTGCCGTTCCCCGCAGCGTTCGAGAGCCGTATTCGATTGTGGTCACTCAGGGTTTGGCCGATGAAACCGGCAGCCTGCGCTTGGGCCGCGACATTGTCTCTTCTTATCCGCCGCCCGCGCCTCCGCTTTCCGTCATCGAAACGGTCTGGACCACGGTGGGCGATCAGCAGCAGGAGTTTCAGGTGCGGTTTTCGGCGCCCGTGCGCGCGCAGGACTTGCGGCAATACCTGACGGTGCGAAACCTCACCGACGGCACCACCCTGCCTTATACGCTGCAGCAACCGGGCACAGGCAACAATCATCGGGCACGTATTGCGGCAAGCGATCCGGAACGCATCCGCATTGCAGTGGAAATTGCGCGCGGGTTGCCGGCGGCCAACAAGAGCGTCCTGCAAACGGCGCACACCACGCGCCTGTTTCACGACGCCGAGCCGCTCCGCGTGGAGCGGCATTCGTGGACCGTGCGCGGGACCGACAGCCCGGTGTTGAACCTCCAGTTCAACCGGCCGATAGACCTGCAACAGCTGAAGGCGCATCTGGAGATCCGGCCGGAAATCGGCGACGTGCGCATCACCGCAGGGCCGCAGTTTCAGGTCTATGGCAATTGGAGAAAGGACCAACTCTATCAGATCCGCATCACCGCAGGTTTGAAGTATGGCAAGAACCGGACGCTCGAAAAACCATTGCTGGTCTCCTCGCGAACACCGAAAGCCCAGCCACATCTGACCATCCAGCCGCCGGACAAATACTACATCCCGCGCAGCAACGAATTCGCTCTCGCCGTCGAGTCGCAGTTCGTGGACCGCTTTCATGTTACGCTTCACCGGATGTTTCCGAACAACATCGCCGTGGCGGTCAGCGAAATCTATGGCGGGCAAGGCTACTACGGCTTTTCCGAACGCTGGGCCGAGGAGATTGCGTCGAAAGATGTGGACCTGTCCGACCGGCGCGATCAGTTGGTCCGAACGCCACTGACCGCCGATGATCTTTTTCCCAAAAACAAAAAGGGCGTTTTCTTCCTGCGTGTTGCCTCCGACCAGCGGTGGGCAACCAAAATCGTCTTGCTCACCGAAATCGGCCTGCTGGCCCACTGGCAGGACGACGAGCTGCTGCTTTTTGCGCACGACCTCTATACGCTCGAGCCGCGCGCCGGAGCGGCCGTCACGGTCTATTCGGACAAAAACCAGACGCTGGGAACCGGCCACACCGACGCACACGGAATTGCGCACCTGAAAGGCTTCATTCCTGCGCGCGGGGAGCCGCGCGTGGTCGTGGTCGAACACGGCGATGACTACACGTTTTTGGAGTTGACTCCCCGCGGCGCGGAAATCGGCGATACATTTGATGAGGCGCGCGACGCTTACAACCGCAAGACCTATGAGGCCTTTCTTTGTGCCGACCGCGAACTGTATCGGCCGGGCGAAACAGCCCACCTTCGCTGGATCGTGCGGCAAAACTACGGCGATGTGCCGTCGGGTGTCCCGCTTCTGTTAACCGTGACCAAGCCGAACGGCCAGAAGTTGCTGTCGGAGCCGACAACGCTCTCGCGCTGGGGAACCGGCGGGCTCGATTTGGCCACGCAGGCCGCGTATCCGACAGGCCGATACACGGTGCAGCTGTCGGTGCCGGGCGGGCAGCCCATTGGCTTCTATTCCTTCAACCTCGAAGACTTTGTTCCCAACCGCATGAAAGCCTCGGTCGCCCTTCCGGAGCCGCGATGGATTGCGGGCCGGGAGCAGACCATCCGCGTTTCGGCGCAGCACTTGTTCGGCGGAGCGGCGGCGGGCCGGCGCAGCACAGCCAATGTGGTGCTGTCGAGAACTCGCTGGCAGCCCGAGCATTGGAAAGACTATCGGTTTGAAAACGACACGCAGGCGGACTTGCAGCCCGTGCCCTGCGGCGAACAAACCACAGACGCATCGGGAACCGCCGTGTTTCGCTTTCGCTGGACACCGCCGGCGCAGGCAACCTTTCCGCTGCGGGCGACTGTAACGGGCGAGGTGTTCGAGTTGGGCGGCCGCAGCGTGCGGGCGACGACCGCGACGATGCTGTTTCCGTCGGAAATCTGTCTGGGCATTGCGGCGCGGCCGGTCGAGGGCGGCAAGAGCGTCGAGGTGCGCGTGGCCGCGGTCAACGCCGACGAAACGACCGCCGCGCTGGAAACGGTGCAGGTAACGCTCGAGCGGCAGCGTTGGAGCTACTACGTCCGGCGCTACTACGACTACTATCAGTCCAACTGGTCGGATACGTTTGAGAAGGCGGAAACGCGCGACGTCGTGCTCAAGGGCGGGCGCGGGTCGGTTGTGTTCACGCCGGACGAATGGGGTTACTACCGCGTGCGGGTTCATTCGCCGAAAACGCGCCAGTTCAGCACGCTGACATTTTACTCCTACGGCACGGGATGCCAAGTGTATGAGTCGGCGCGGCCGAGTCTGATCAAGGTTTCGCTCGACAAGCCGATCTACAACATCGGCGACGAGGTTGTGGCAAGGATCGAGTCGCCGTTCGACGGCAAGGCGATCGTGCTGGTGCAGGGCGGCGAGATTCACCGTGCCATGACGGTCGAGTTGCAGAACAAGGTGGGCCATGTCCGCTTTACGGTCGGCCCGGAGCATTTTCCCAATGTCTGGATCGAGGCGACGGTCGTTCACCGGATCGAGCGCGGGCGCGCGCAGGTTTATCCGTTCTCCAGTTTCGGCGCGGCCAACGTGAAGGTGCGCGAGCGGCGGCGCGAACTGAAGGTGGCGTTTCTGAATCTCCCCAAAGAAATCCGTCCGCAAACCGAGGCGCAAATCGAACTCGAAACCCGAAATGGCGAGGGCGACATTATCGAGGCCGAACTGACCTTGGCCGCCGTGGACGAGGGGATTCACTCCATCACCGATTATGCGAATCCCGACCCGTTGGGGTGGCTGGTGCGGTCGCGCCGGCCCGACTGCCGTTTCGCGTATTACTACGACCGCGTGGCGTATGACTTTGTCAAAGCGGCCATTGGTGGCGACGGCCACGAGGCGCAAATGGCCAAGCGATTAGGCGCGGTTGGCCGCAACTGGATCCGGCCGGTGGCGCTGTGGTCGGGAACGGTGCGGACGGGCAAGGACGGCCGGGCGACGGTGCGGCTGCGCGTGCCGGAGTTCAACGGCCGGTTGCGGCTGGTGGTCGTGGCCGCTTCGATGCGAGCGGTCGGCGCCAACAGCGCCTCGCTTCTGGTACGGCGTCCGTATATTTTGCAAACCAGTCTGCCGCGGTTTTTGCTGCCGGGCGATTCCGCCCGCTGCAACGCCGTCGTGTATAATCACACCGACGCGCCATGCAAGGTAACGCTGCGGTGGGAGTTCGGCGGCATTTTCCGCGAAGGCGCCGGAAGCCGCGAACTCGAAATTGCACCGCACGGCGAAGCCGGCTGCGATGTAACGCTGGCCGCCGGCAATGCCGTCGGTCAGGGCGAGGTGCGCTGGGAAGCCCTCATCCGCGATGCGAACGGCCGCGAGGTCGAGCGGTTGCGCGAGACCGCTCCCCTGCCCGTCCGGATGCCGGCGACGTATCAATCCGCCCACCAACTGCTGGTGCTGAAACCGGCAGAGAGCAAAACCTTCCGCAACACGACGTTCCGCAATGATGAACTGGCCGAAATCACCCTGACGGTCGGTGCGAACAACCTGCTGCGCTTGCAGAAGGCTCTCGAATTTGTGGTCGGCTATCCTTACGGGTGCCTCGAACAGACCACATCGCAGCTTCTGCCGATGTATTTGCTGCGCAAGGCCGGCGGCGTGGCCGAGATGGCCGCCGGCGAGGGAACGAACCTCGAGGAGTATCTGCGCGCAGGAATCCGCCGGCTGTTTGCCATGCAGACACCGTCGGGCGGACTGGCCTTCTGGCCGGGCTCAATGGAAGATTATCCCTACGGTTCGATCTACGCGCTGCATTTTCTCACACTGGTCAAGAACGGGCGCGACTTCGATCTGCCGGCGGAAAACCTGAAGGCCCTCGAAGCCTATGTGCGCGGTCTGGCGCTGGACTGGAGCGATAACACGCCCCCGGCATTGTATCAGCGTGCCTATGCGGTTTATGTGCTGGCGCTCGGCGGCAGCCTCGAAGCGCTCCGGCAGATCGAGCGGTTCGATGACGTAACGCTGCCGACACCGGCGCGGTTCCTTCTGGCCGCGGCTCTCGCGCTGAACACCAAAGACCACGACCGGATCGCGCTGTATCTGTCGAAACCAGCCCAGCCCTACAACGTGCGCGAACCCGACGGCACGCTTATGTCCGACATCCGCAACACAGCCGTCGAACTGATGGCGCTGCGTCAGATCGGCGGCCGGCCCGAAGCGATGGCGGAAAAAGCCAACCGTCTCCTCGCCTTTCTCGAAAACCGCCACTACGGCACGACGCAGGAGACGGCGTTTATCATTACGGCTCTGGCAGACTATCTGACCGCGATGGGCGGAAAGATCGAAGATGCCGCGGCGCGGATCACCGCCGCAGGCCAAACGATGGAAATTCGCGGGCCCCAGACCTACCGCCGAACGCTCAAGGGCAGGGATGCTGAATTCACCGTCGTCAACACCGGCAAGACCGATCTGATTGTGAACGTTACTATGGCCGGAATCCCGGAACAGCCCGACCTTGCGCCGCAAAGCAAAGGCGTGACGCTGCGCCGGCGTTTCTTCACCGAGTCGCAGACTGAAACCACCGCCACGCTCTTCCGCCAGATGCGCTCCTATGTGATCGGCCTCGAAATCACGTGCGAGGCCCCCGTGAGAAACCTGATCGTGGCGGATTTGCTCCCGGCGGGATTTGAGATCGAGAACCCGCGGCTGAATCCAGACGCCTTCAGCGGAAATGCCTTTGGCGGAGCCGCCACGCCCAGCCATCTCGAAGTGCGCGACGACCGTCTGGTGCTCGCATTCAACGCGCTGCGCAAGGGTACGCATCGCTTCTACTACATCGTCCATGCGGTAACACCGGGGACGTTTGCGTATCCGGCTGTGCAGGGCGAGTGCATGTATGACGCAACCATTTCGGGACGCTCGGCGGCGGCGCGGCTCGAGGTGCAGGGCACACATTAGCGAAGGGAATGGGACGGACCATGCGCCATTGGCTTTTCATGGGGCTGCATGATCGCCGAAGGCGGCGACGGGCCGCTGTGCTTGCACCGGCTCTGGCGGCCGTTGCCGTTCTGCTCTGGCCGATGGACACCGAACGCTATCTCGGCGTTCGGGCGTCGGGCGAAATGCAAGACCGCACGGGAAGGCTGCTGTATGCCTTTCTCAACGCCGACGCGCAGTGGTGCTTTGCGCGCGATTTGGGCGAAATCAGCCCGCGGCTGATCGCCGCCACCATCGCCGTCGAGGATCAGCGCTTTCGGCGGCATTGGGGCGTGGACCCTCTGGCACTGGTTCGCGCGGCATGGCAGAACCTTCGTCACCGCCGGATTGTGTCTGGAGCCTCGACACTGACCATGCAGGTGGTCAAGCGCGGCGGGAAGCCGACTCGGTCGCTGGCGGGCAAGGTCTGGCAGGCCGTCGAAGCCGTTCGACTGGAACTTCGCGCAAACAAGGACGCCATTCTGGCGGCCTATCTGAACGGCGCGCCGTACGGGCTGAATCTGGTCGGCTGCGAGGCGGCAGCGCGCCGCTATTTCGGCAAGCCGGCCTCGGAACTGACTCTGGCCGAGGCGGCGCTCCTTGCGGGATTGCCGAAGTCGCCGGCGGGCTATGCGCCGCTGCAGCATCCGGAGCGGGCGCTGCGGCGGAGAAATTATGTGCTGCGGCGCATGCGCGACGAACGGATGATTTCGCAGGCCGAGTATGCGCGCGCCGTCAGCGAACCGCTCGGCGTGCGTTGGCATGGGTTGCCCGCCCTTGCACCGCACCTTGCAATGCAATTGCGGCCGGAAATTTCCGCGCAAGGAAAAGTCCGCACGACACTGGCGGCAGACGTGCAGCGGGCGGCCGAGCGGATGGTGGCGGAATCGGTGGCCGCCGCACGCGGCGAAATCGGCAACGCCGCAGCGGTCGTGGTGGACGCCGAAAGCGCAGAGGTGATCGCGCGAGTCGGGGCGGCCGATTTCGCCGACACCTCGCAGTGCGGTCAGATGGATTTCTGCCGCGCGCGCCGCTCGCCCGGCTCCGCGCTGAAACCGTTCACGTATGCGCTGGCCATCGAGCGCGGGTACCTCTACGCGGGAGAAACGCTGCTGGATTCGGCCTTGGACTACGGGCTGTACGATCCGGAAAACTTCGACCGCCGCTATCGCGGTTTGGTTTCGGCCTCGGAGGCCCTGCGCCAGTCGCTCAACATTCCGGCGGTAACCATCCTCGAACGCGTCGGCTACGGAGAGGTGCATGGCATGTTGCGCGGAATTGGTCTGACCACATTGGGGCAGCCGCCGGAGCGCTACGGTCTCGGTCTGACACTGGGCAACTGCGAAGTGCGGCTGGAGGAATTGACCGGCGCTTATTGTATGCTGGCCGCCCTTGGCGAATGGCGTCCGTTGCGCATACGTCAGGCCCAGCCCATTGCGGGCCGGCAGGTGCTGTCGCGCGGCACCTGCCTGAAACTCTACGAGATGCTGGCGCAACCGTTGCCCGGCGAGACCCACGGCCAAGAGGCCGTCTCGCTCCGTCCCGCCCCGCCCGTCTGCTGGAAGACCGGCACTTCGACGGGCCGCCGCGACGCCTGGGCTTTTGTGTTCAATCGCCACTACGTGGTCGGCGTCTGGATGGGCAATGCAGGCGGCCGGCCGTCGGAGAAACTGGTTGGCGCAGATTCGGCGCTGCCTCTGGCCGCCCGCTTGTTCCGCGCGCTGCCGCCCAAAACGTCGCCCGCTTGGCCTGATTCCTGCGGCGAGTTCTACATGGCGCGCGTCTGCGCCCTTAGCGGTTTGCCCGCCTCGCCATTTTGTCCGAACACCCGAAGCGAGACATTCCCGCGCAACCAGTATCTCAATCGCCGGTGCGACATGCATCATCCGGCGCCGAAGCAGGATACGGCGGCGCGCTATTTGGAGCGCTGGCCGGCGTCGGCGCGCGGGTGGAACCTTGCACGAATCCAAAACGCCGTGGCTCCGCCCAACGGCCCGACTCGCGCGTCGGCCGCGGCGGCGCGCGCACTGCGCATTCTCTCGCCCCCGGAGAAGGCCGAGTTTGTTCTGACCGGCGAGCCCGACGGCGACCGTATCCGGTTGCGCGCATCCCTCGATGATCAAATGCCGCTGCATTGGTATGCCGACGGCATGTTTTTGGGAACTTCGACGCCCGAACAGCCGCTTTTGTTTCCGCTCTCTCCGGGCCAGCATACGATTGCCTGCATGACGCCGGATGGCCTGACCGACCGCGTCGTGTGCAACGTCGCTGAGCCGTCCCCCTCGCCGCGCTACAAGGAATAGGTGTCTGATATGCCTGCTTCTCTCCGCTATTGCCGGTTTTAATAGCACCCGCGGGGATTGTCTTCTCTTGACTGGATCCAGTTCGGAAGTTTTGGACGCCGCGGAAGGCATCCCTCCACTGGAGGGTCGGGTTCCACCTCGACCGCATCCCTTCGTCCCCTCCCCTGACCCCATCCCCCGCTGCAGCCGATTTTTCCCCAATCATTTGTTGGAACGGGTTGCACACCAGTCGCACGGCACGCCAGTATTCCCTTGCCTTCAACCCAAGAGCCGTTTATGTCCATTTGCGCTGTGGATGTTTTTCGTTTATCCTTTTCAACATCGAGCCGGAGGTGCCGTGGATCATGATCATCGAAGCGATAGCCAGCAACCGCGTGGGTGATTTCGGCGGCTGGGCCGATACGTGGTTTGCCAAACACGGGGCGGTTGTGAATTTTGCCGTGGACTTGTTCGCGCGCGTAACGATTCAGACGCGCCGGCGGCCGGGCATCACCATCCATGCGCAGAATTTTGGCGAGGTGGTTGAGATTCCCGACCTCGAAAAGGCCACATATCGGCATCAGCACGCCCTGTTGATCGCGGCGTTGAAGGTCATGAAGATCAAACAAGGACTCGACGTGTGGATTTCGGCCGATGTTCCCGCCGGCTGCGGCACGGGCAGTTCGGCCGCCGTCTCGGTGGCCATGATCAAAGGGCTGAGCGTCCTGTGTGGCGAGCCGCTGGTGGCCCACGAAGTGGCGCGTCTGGCGCACAGCCTCGAAACGCGCGAGTTGAAAATCCAGAGCGGCATTCAGGACCAGATTGCGGCGGCCAACGGCGGGATCAATTACATCGAAATGTATGAGTATCCCAACGCCTACATTTCACACATAGATCTGCCGGAGACCGTCCGCATGGCGCTGGAAAACCGCTGGGTGCTGGTCTATGAAGGCGCGCGCCATCTGTCCAGCGACGTGCATCTGAAGGTCATCGCGGGACTCAAGAAAAAAGGCAGCAAGACGCAACAGGCGCTCGATACCTTGCGCACCACCGCGGCTGAAGCCAAGAAGGCGCTTCTCAAAGGCGATCTGGAGTCTCTGGCCGAAGTAATGAACGTGAACAACCGCGCCCAAAAAGACCTGCATCCCGAAATCACCACCGACAACTTCGAGATGATCGAGGACGTGGCGCGGCGCAATGGCATGATTGGCGCGATGATCAACGGCGCCGGCGGCGGCGGAAGCATTTTGCTGCTGTGCAAGCCCGGCCGCAAGTTCGAGGTCGAACGCGCGCTCCTGCAGGAAGGGTTTCGCGTGCTGCCCTGCCGCATCAATCCCTATCCGGCGCGCGCATGGGTGGCGGGCTGAATGCCCGCATGACGCGCAGCCTTGCGCGGGGGCGCGACGGTCTTATGCAATCACCTCCAGCAGTTCGGTCTTCAGGCGCTCGATTACGGCGGGATCGTCTATCTTGTTGTTGTCCGCATCGGTTACATAAAACACATCCACAACACGGTAGGCTTCGGTGGTGATCATCGCCAGCTCGATGTCGAGATGGTATTTCGTAAAGACCCTCGTGATGTCATAGAGCAATCCGATCCGGTCATAGCCTTTCACCTCGATAATGGTTGAGCGGTCGGAGCCGTCATTGTCCACAAGCACCGACGGGGGCGCGATGCGCTGAAGTTCTTCGCGGGCCGGCGGCGCACTCTCGCGCACCGGGCGGGTGAACAACTCCTCGACGGTCTTGCGGCCGCAGAAAATGCGGTTGACGTCGTTGCGAAGGCGCTCAAGCACAAACCCTTCGGGCAGCGCCTGCCCGCGGCTGTCCTGCACCTGAAAGCGGTCAATGACGCCCCCGCCGCGCGTTGAAAACACCTGCGCGCCGAGAATGTTGATCCGCTTCGACGCAAAGGCGCCGCACAGCACACTGAACACTCCCGGCCGATCATACGCCACGACAGTAATCTCGGAATAATTTACCCCCGGCGGATGCCGCAGTTCCCACACGACTCGGTTCTCATCGTCGAGCGCTTCGAACATTTCGTAGTGGTGGGCAATTTGTGCCGGCGGCGTGGTCGCCACATAGCGCTCCGGCAATTCGGCCAGATAGTCGCTCAACGGAATACTGTGTTCCTCTTCCGGGAGAGTCAGATGGCTGCGAACAGCGGAAAGCAGTTGGTCGTGGCTTTCGACGGTGCCCCGTCCGGACGGCGGCCGGCCGCCCAACACCGCCGCCGTCTTGTCGTACAGCTCCGTCAGCAGCGCCGATTTCCACTCCGACCAGCTGTCGGGACTGACGGCGCGCAGATCGCAATAGGTCAGAATGTAGAGATGGAGGAGATGGTCGGGATCGCCGATGTCGCGCGCCACCCGCTCGATGAGTTTGGGGTCTTCGAGATCGCGCCGCAGCGCCACGTGAATCAGTTTGAGATGGTCCAGAATCAGTTGGCGGACCTCGTGTGCCGCATCGGGCGGCAGGTTCAGCCGCGCCGCGATGCGTTGGGCAATCTGGCCGCCGCGCAGCACATGGCCATGGCCCTCGCCCTTGCCGATGTCATGGAGCAGAATGGCGAGATACAGAACATCCCAATGGCGGACGCGTTGGGCATCGCGGCGGAGAATTTCGGGCGCAGCAGGATCGCCGCCGCGCAGGCGTTCGGCCACCTCGACGGCGCGCAGGAGATGCTCGTCCACCGTGTACTTGTGATACGAGTCGGCGCGAACCATGCAAAAGATGCGGCGGAATTCTGGAAGGAAGGCCCCCAACACGCCGCTTTCGTGCATTTCGCGCAACGCGGCCGCCACTCCGGACGGCGCGCGCAAAATGCGGAAAAAGGCCTCGCGGGCCTGCGGCAGGTCCGGAAGCCCCTGGCCCAGTCCCCGAGCTATCGCCTGCTCGATGTGCCGTTTGGCCGCATCGCTCAGACGGCACTCGTTGGCCTGCGCGACCGCAAACACCCCGATCAGTCTGGACGGGTCGGCGGCGAAATACGCCTGCACGTCGCCGGCAATGTCAATCTCGTTCTGGATGCGGCGCAGATGGTCGTCCAGCGCGCGTTCGCGCTGAAAGAACGACCCGCGCCGTTTCGGCTCCGTGAGCTGGCCGACCACGCGGTCGGCGATGCGGAAGACCTCGCGCGCGGCCACATAGTAGTCGCGCATAAACACTTCTTCCGGCAGGAGATCGCCCTCGGCCTTGTAGCCGAGCGCGGCGGCAATTTTCGGCTGCTTGTCAAAACTCAACAGATCGCACTTGCGCCCTTCGAGCAAATGGAGCTGGTTGCGCACCCGCAGAATAAAATCCATCCCGCGCAGCAGCGCCTGCCGTTCCTCGCCGCTGATCAGCCCGTTGCTTTCCAGACCTTCGAGCGTGGTGGTTCCATAGAACAGGAACTCCAGCCAACGCAGCGTATGCACATCGCGCAGTCCGCCCTCGCCTTGTTTGACATTGGGTTCGAGCAGATAGACCGACGCGCCGTAGTGCTCGTGCCGTTCGTCCCAGTCGCGCCGCCGGAATTCGAGGAACCACCGCTGCTGGTTGCGCCGAAGCCGCTGCTCGAATTTCTCCCGCATCGTATCATAGACGCTCTGGTTGCCGGTCAGAAACCGCGATTCGATCAGGGCGGTGGCCGAGTCTATGTCCGTGCCAAGAGTGTCGAGACACTCAGCGATGGTCTTGGTCGAGTGGCCGAGGTCCAAATGCAGGTCCCAAAGCAGGTGGAACAGTTGGCGGATGGCGCGCTCCTCGTCTGCCTGCAAATCCGCGGGCAGGATGGCCAGCAGGTCTATGTCCGAATACAGGTTGAGTTCGGCGCGGCCATAGCCGCCCTGCGCAACCAGCGCGATTCGATCGAACGGATTGCGCGCCGTCGCGGCGTGCTTGGCCACCGAGGCCCAGAGAAACAGCACCGTTTCATCAATTGCGCGCGTATAGCGGCGGGCAAGTTCCAATCCCGACTCGGCGGCATGAAGCCGTGCCTCGCTGCGTGCCAGCTCGATCTGCGTGGAAGCGCGCGCAACCAGATCCTTGGCGACAACGGCCGAAAGCAGAGGCTGCCCGCTGTCAGCCGGCCGCCAAGTATTTTTCGATACAGGCGTCATCATGCACCCTCCTCACTGGTGTCAATTTTGAACGGCCGGTCCGCCCAATGTATAGCAGAAAATGTGCGCGCAGGAAAGCAAGGGAGCTTCGTCGAAATCGCGAGAAGGTCGTTTGATCATGCTGTGAGCTTATTGGGGCTGGAAGGGCGAAAAGGACAAGACCTGAGGCTGCGCCCTTCTCATTATGCACAAATCGGCGTCCGCTTTGGACTGCGGCAGCCCTGCTGCCGCTTTTTCTTTTGTGCCAAGTTCCAACCCGCCAATCGGGGGTTCTTTCCGCAGCGCCGACGCTTTACCTGACGACGGACGATTTGAGCAAAGCGGTAGCATGGCTGCGCGCAGTCCAAAAGAGCCGCTGATCCCAGACGGTCGCTTGAGCGTTTGCAACTGAGGTTGGTGAGAGAAATGCCGGCTAATTCAAAATCGAAAACTCAACACTCTACAGTCCGGCGAGGATTTCCCGATAGAGGGCAATGTTTCGCTTCACGAGCGCATCGAGTGTGAACGTTGCAAATGCGAACTGGCGGGCAGCCTGCCCCATGCGTTCGGCGGCCGCACGGTCGGAAAGCATTGCATCCATCGCCTGCGCGAGAGCGACGGCGTCGCCGGGCGGCACCAGACGCCCCGTTTCCCCGTCGCGGACAACATCGCAAATCCCCCCAACCCGACTGGCAACAATCGGCTTGCCCGCCGCGCTTGCCTCGATGGCCGCGGTTCCGAGACCTTCTGCCAGCGACGGCATGACAAACAGGTCGGCGGCGGCAAGAATCTCGGGCACGTCGGTCCGAAAACCCAGAAAACATACGCAGGCACCCAAGCCAGTCTCGGCCGCCTGTCGTTCGAGGGTCTTGCGCAGCGATCCATCGCCGGCCACCGCCAGCAAAATCTTCGGGTACTTTTGGCGTAAATAGCCCAACGCCTCGAACAACACCGTGTGGCCTTTTTCTTCGCGCAGCCGCCCCACAATCACCACAACCGGACTGTGGTCAGACCACCGTGCGCGCCATTCGGCCACACGTTCAGGGACCGGTCGGCTGTAACGTTCGAGGTCTATGGCGCTGTGGATCAACACCAAGCGCTCGCGGCGGATATACGGCTTGGCGGCACAGTAGTCGAAAATCGCCTGCGAAATGCAGACGATGCGGTCGAAGACTTGGCCCCATATCCACCGGTTGGCGAAATGATCGGCAATCGGAAAGATGTTGTGCTTGGTGCGAACGATGGGGATGCGGCGCGGGCGATGCGCAAGGGCCACGACCCAAGAATCAAGGGACCCGTGGGTATGAATGACATCAAAACGACTGCGGGCCAGCAACCGCCGCATGGCTGCCACGTCGCGCAGGAACGGCAGCGGCGTCCAGCCGCGGCGAAACGTCATCGAGGTCTCAACGGCGAGGCGGGCCTCGCGGGCGCGGCGCACCAGTTCGCTTTCAGCGGGAGCGGCAATGCACACTTCATGGCCGCGCGCGGCCAGACCCTTACAAACATGCAAAATGCGGTTGGATTGCCCTCCCCAGCCGCGCAGAAAGTTGGTGTGAAGGATTTTCATATACCTGCAAGAAAAACCAACGGCGAAGGGAATTGCGGAGATATTTCTCCACCACGCGGTTCACTGTTCCGGTTGCCCGTTGTAAGGAAAAGACACACGCACGTGTCCGCTCCCTACGGCACACTGAAGCGTCTTCTACTTGCCACTTGCTATTTGCTCTTTTGCCTGTGGACAATCAACACCCAGTCGCCCTTGGCCGGAGCTTTGAGCACCGCGCGTTGCTCTACAGCCGGTACTTTGATGGTGCGCGAGTATTTCCCGTCCTTGGGATTGAACCAAAGCACTTCGACGGGGCCTCCGAACACCTTCACATCCACGGTCACGCTTTCGTTGTCGGGCAGGTAGGCCACGGCCCATTCACCGGAATCGGTTTTGGCCGCCTTGACATAGCGCAGGAAACCGGGATCGTCGGGGCGGTCGAGGATGATTTCATCTGCAGGCCGCAACTGCCACCACGGAAGGCGGTCGAACAGGTCGCGCATGTATTTGAGTTGCATGCTGCCGGGGAAGGCCATCGCCTCGCGCCAGGGGCGCGCCTCGCCCGTGCCTTTGTGGCCCAAGGGCTCGGCGGGGGTTTCTTCCCACGACCATATACCATGGGCGCCGTAGGTCAAGCCTGCGGTCGGGGTCGCCAAGAGGCTCCAGTAAGCAGCGCGGCGGACGTGATAGTCGGTGAAGGGCTTGCGATCCTGATAGGAAAAATGCCCCTCATAGTTCGGCTCGGCGTTGATTACGGGGCGGCGGGGTTCCTCGCGCCACTTGCTTGCGGGCGGCCCGACGCAGTTCCACTTGCGCGAGGCATCGCTGTTGCCGTGTCCGCTCTGATAGGTCAGAATGTCCAGCCAAGCCGCCTCGCGGAAGCGGTCCCACGGCCACTGCATTCCGCCCGGATGCATGGTGGTCAAGCAGCCGGGATTATACTTCAGGCCGTCGCGGCCGATATTCAACCAACGCTTGGCCGCCTCGGCGCTTGTATAATTTCCGTCGCCGGCCAGAATCCAGATCACGTGGTGTGCGCCATAGCGCGCTACCATGTAACGGACCAACAAGGCGGCCTGGTCTTCGGGAAGCGACCAGCCGGGATTGACATCGCCTTGGATGGCCCAGAGCAGAACCGGCAGGGCGACCAGTCCCTTCTCGTTGAGCAGATCGAAATAGCGGTCCATGCGCTGGAAGAACTTGGGATTCACGGCGACTTTTTCTTTTCCCGTAAAACCGACCTGTCCCTCGCGGTCGGTAAGGGCGGCACGCCATGGGAGAACCACGAATTGCACGGCGGTAAAGCGTTTGGCAACGCGGTCGTCCAGAAAGGTCTTCCAATCGTCCTCGCTGGCCTTGAGCGCGCCGTTCCACGCGGTGTCGGCCAGCCAGAAAAACGGCTTGCTGTCGGCATGCATCAGAAACAAGCGGTTGGGAGCCACGCGCACGGCGCCGTGCTCATACAGAGGATTTTTGCCTTTATACTCGACGCACACGAACGAGCCGCTTTTGCTCGAAAGTCCCTTATCAGCATTTGCATCCATTTCCGTGGCGTATTTCCACTGGCCGAGTTCGTCGGGCGAAAACCGCACGCGCCACGTCTGGCTGCCATCCCAAAAGGCAAGGACAATTCGCTCCTTGCCGGACGGCGAGGTAAACCGCACGCGCAACTCAACGTCCTGCAGCGGATTCTCATACGTCCGTTCGCTCTGAAAGGCCGCCTCGAACCGTGTCCAAATCGGCACCGAGGACTCCGCCGGCCAGACGGCGGCCGCAGTTCCGACAGCCATAAAAACGCCCCACATCACTCCTTTGACGTTCATCATGCGCTTTTCTCCTTCATTCTGTCCCCAACTGCAAAGTTCCTTCAGAACTCGGGCGAAACCGACCACTGGGTCATTCGCCCGCGCAGACTCTCGATATGGACAATAATCCGGTTCTGCTCTTCATCAGTAAGGCCTTGAAACGCCACCCGGATGTCGGCCTTTGGCAGGGTCGCTTCGCTGAAGGTGATTTGAATGATTGAGCCGCGCAAAATTGGCGGCAACCTATAGGCACCCTCGGTGAACTGGATGGTGGCCACCCGATAGTCGGTGCTCATGCCCTCAAAATAATGCCGCTTGAAGTCAACGGCCGAAAAAACCAGCCCCGTCGGCCCCAGCTCGGTGCATTCGCCCGTCAGGCTGCAGTAAGGCTTCGCATAGCGGTGTTCCTTGGCATCGAGTCTGGCGGGATAGCGAACGCTCACGCTTTCGATATCTTTCGGGCCCGCGTGTGTCCCGTCATGTTCGACTTTCCACGAGCGTCCTTGCCAGTAGGTTGTGGCCGAATCGCGCAGCCGGCGAATGGGGGCACGCGCTTTGCATTTCGCGCATTCATAATAGGTCTCATCCTGGATTTTGAGCTTCACAATTTGCCGACCGCCGCAGGAACACTTCAGCCGAACGTATAATTGGTTGCCGTCAATCCGATAATCTGCAATATCCAGCATTGTTGTGACCCTTGATTTGTGTTACAAAAAACTTGGATACGAACGCGGCCGTTTTGAAATGCCCCGCCGAGAACAAAATTAAGGTAACACTAATGTGCACGAGGATAAAAAAGCAATATGGAATTCAACCGATAGGGTTCAAATCCATATTCCGTTTTTGAGCAGCGCAAGTCATTTCCTGTCTTAGGGAGGAACGTCTCCCATGGCGTTCGAATTGTCTTGACGGGAATCGAAATCAGCTCAATAACCTCGTGCGAATGGCAAGGGGCTGCAGTGGCGAAATAAAACCGGCTCATTGATCATTGGGTCAAGAGGAAAGCCCGCCATCGCCAAAGGAGGATTTTGCCGACGGAAATTTGCGACGGGTTGCCGCGCCCGATATGACGCACCAGCGAAGTAACCAGCCGGTTTGACCGGCACGACCGCCCCGCGAGGGGCAAAAAGGAGAAGAGGAATGAACATCTATGTAGGCAACCTGTCGCGCGACGCGACGGAAGCAGAACTGAGGCAGGCATTCGAGTCGTTTGGCCAAGTGACCTCGTGCAGCATCATCAAGGACAAGTTCAGCGGGGAGTCCCGCGGATTTGGCTTTGTGGAAATGGCCACCAAAGAACAGGGCCAGTCGGCCATCGCCGCATTGAACGGTAAGGATTTCAAGGGCCGCACCCTGACGGTCAACGAGGCGCGTCCTCGAACCGACCGGCCGGGCGGCGGTGGCGGCGGCGGACGCGGTCGCGGCGGATTTGGTGGTGGCGGCGGACGCCGTGAAGGTGGCGGGCGGCGCGACGGCGGCGGGCGGCGCTGGTAGGCCTTCGCTGCGCCCCTTCGGGCAGCCGCTGATCCCGGTAGATCAATAAACAGCGAAAAGGCGGATGCCTGCAGGAGTGAAAAAGTTCCTGCGAAGCATCCGCCTTTAGTTCATTCGCTACCGGCAGCTTTTGTCCGCTTGCCCGGTGAAGATTCCGGTTTGGGTTCCGGCTGCCTGCCGGACATCGCGGCCAAAATCACCGCCCCGACCGACGCCAGAACCGCCAGACATTCAGCCAACCATCCGACAATCGGAACCAGAAACGCCAGCTCGCTCGCCAGTGCTCCAAGGCAATGCGCGCGTACGCTTGCATTGCCTTCCGGCCCCACCACCTCGTCGGTCAGCCTTGTGCCGATCACCTGATAGAACAGGGCGCGGGCGGAGGCCACCACAAACAGGGTGAAAACCAGAAGCAGAAAACCCAGAAGGGCTGCTGCTTTCACCTTCATCAACGCTGCGCCAATAAAGATGGCCAACGCCACATTCACCAGTCCCATCAGCCCTGATTTGACCGGAGAAGCGACCAAGATGCCGCGCCCGCGCCGGATCAGTTGCGGCCACACTTGTGCGGCACACACGGAAAACGCCGCCAGCGCCGCCTTCAGGAGCAACCACAAGACGACCGCCAGCAACAGGCCTGCGGTCCATTCCCCCGCCTCCCGCGATTCCCTCGAAGGGTTGGCTGCGGCCGCCCACACCGGCTGACTCAAAACGGACAGCACCGTTGCAAGACCCGCGATGGGGAGAATACGCCGATCGAATCTCATCCTTTCACCGCCTTTCGTTTTTGAATGATGTTAAAAACTGCCATGGCCACACTTGCCGCCAGAGCGGCCAGAATCAATCCGAACTGGGAACCCGCCGCCGGCGGCCGTGCGACCACTGCCGTCCACCAGCCCGCGGCCGACATGGCCGCTTCCCGTCCCGCCGTCCACAACTCGACGGCCATCATGCGGGCGGTTTCCAACACCCAAACCGCTATCTGCACCACCGCCTCGTAGGGCAATTTTCCGCCCAGCACCCAGCCGGCCATCAGCGCCGCACCGGCAACGGCGGCGATGGTGCACGCGGCGCGGGCCGGTGACATGCGAGGTGCGGCCGGTTCCGCGGCGATTCGGGCAAAGACACGATCAACAAAATCCGGCGGCGCTGAAGCGGCAGGAAACGCGCGTGCCCATGCGTCCACGGCGACCGCTTCGCGGTAGTTGCGTGCACACGCATCGCAGTCGTCGAGGTGTTGCTCAAGGTCCGCCCGTCGCACGCCGTCCAAATCGCCGTCGAGCAGATCATGAATCCATTGCCGGTAGTTCTGACAATCCATTGCGTTCACCCCATCTTTCGTATATCAGACGGCCTGTCGTCCATGCAAACGCACAACGGCTTTATCCTCCGGCCGTTATGCTTCGCCGCGAAAGCGCTCCTTGAGTGTTTCGCGAATGCGGTACAAGGCCACTTTGACGGCGCCGGCCGTCATGCCTGTCACCTGCGCGATTTCCGCAATGCTCATTTCCTCCTGATAAAAAAGCGTAAAAAGCATTGCCAACCGGGGCGGCATTGCCTCGACGGCTTCAGCCAGTCGGCGCCGCTGCTCCCGGCTCAGCGCCTGCTGCGATGGTGTAGCAGCACTGTCGGCGATCTGAAGCGGCTCGTGCCCGTCCTCGAATCCCGTCTCGATGCTGAGAATCACCGCCCGCGGCGTTCGCAAGGCGTTCAGCGCAAGGTTGCGCGCAATGCAAAACAGCCACGTTCGGAAAGCCCAGCGCATGTCGTAGTCGCCCAGATGCCGCCACACGCGCACGAACACTTCCTGCGCGAGGTCTTCGGCCTCTTCGTGGTGCTTGACCATGCGCAGCAAGAAGTTATACACGCGGTCGCGATACAGGTCCACCAGCCGGCGGAAGGCGTCGGCATCGCCCGCCCGCGCCGCAGCAATGCATTCGGACTCGTCTACCGGTCCGGCGGCACCGCCTATGTCCAGCGGCATACCCACGGTTTTGAGACCTTGCTCTTTGCTTGATATAAATTCTGCCGTCTAAACATCCAGCCGATTTGCGACGGTCTTTTCTAACTTCTACCTTCTTACCTCTAACCTCTTGGGTTGGGGCCAAAGGCCACGTTGGTATGCGACTGCGGCCTGCTTGTCAGCCGGCCTCACCATTGCGGTGAAACCGGACGTTCGGGAGCGGGTTGGGCACCGGGGGCCAGACCCTGCCGCTCCCCCGCTTTCGCACGCGCACCGCCGGGCCGTCCTCCCAGCCGCGGGCCTTGCGCAGCGCGCTCCTTGATCAAATCGCTGAGAACGGTCGTCTTGACCGACGCAGCCATGCCCACCACATTCCCGTTCAGCGCCGAGGTTGCCTGATTGGCGATTTCGGCAAGTTTGGGCGATTGCGTTTGAATCTGTCCCAGTGCAATGGCCCCGCGCGCAATGTCGTTCCACTTGGCGGCCATGACGGGTGAGTCGGCCTCCAGCTGGAGGGCGACTGTCAGGGCGGCAGGCCCGTCCAAAAGCACCGCACAAAGCGAGCGCAGATTCTGAATGCCCGGAATCTGGTTGGTCTGGGGCGGCAATGCGGCAGGCCGCACGGCAATCAGCACGGCCATGGCGCTCGTCAATTTGTCACCCAGATAATTCTTTACAACCGGATTCTGATCGAGCGAGGCCACGCGCCGGCCCGCAAACGACTCGAGCGCCGTTTCAACGGCTGCCGCGTCCGGCCCTACGGCCAAAAGCCGGTCGCTGAGAAAGGAACCGTAAGTCATCGTTCCCTTGTTCTGGTCCATGAACGCAAGAATTTTGCCGCTCGGCTTGGCCAGCTCCTGAAAGGTTGGATTCAGGCGGGCAAACCCTTCGAGCCGCTGGCGGTCGAGCTTGCCCTCGAGAAACAGAATGCTCTGCGTGTCCTGTCCGATTTTGCCGGATGCGGCAACGACGTCAATGTCATCGGGAAGGCGCAGACCGAAAAATTGCTCGATGGCGGCCAGACCGGCCTGAGCGTTGGCGTTCAGTATGATTGGTTTGATGTCGGCCCACAGTTTTGAATTGCGAATGACGGACACGTCGGCAAATGCAAAAAACTCGTGGGTGGCGGGACACAGCTTCGCATAACGGGTGGGGTCGGCCGCATGGCTCATTCCGGCGGCGACAACTAAGGCGGCAGACAGGGCGAGGACTGCCAATGAAAATCGCAAACCATGCTCTTTCATTGTCGGGTTCTCCTTTTGCGATAAGATGGGGCCTTTCGTGCACCCTTCACAGGTGTTTTACCCGCCAACCGAAATAAGGTTACAAAGACAATAGGCCGGAATGCAAGCGCTGCCTGATCTCGCACCGCTCTTTGCCACGCGATTTATCGCGTAGATTTTTTAAATCCTGTCTAACGCGGCCTTCGGCCACAACCAAAGAGAGGTTAGAGTCAAGAGGGTAAAGGTTAGAAAAGACCGTCGCAAATTGGCTGAATGTTTAGACCGAAGAGTTCAAGTATCGTATTTGTTTAGCTTGGCCTTGGGAGTGCGGCAGCCATGCTGCCGCTTTGCTCTCCGACGGCCCTAAACCAGCCAAGCGGGGCCCTTTTTCCAGGAAAACGAACGTATGCCTTCACAACGGACGCTTTAAAAAGCGGCAGCACGGCTGCCGCACTCCAAAGATAACGTGGCCCTCGGCAATAATTAAAGAAGGCAGACGCACGAGGGACGAAAGAGTCTAAAACAAAAAATCTAAACTCTCCGGAAAAAGCGCATAAATACTCACCGAACGCCTGCGTTGGGCGGCCTGCTGTCCAAATCCGCAAGATGTCCCATAAGATGGATTTTTTCTTGCCGATGCAAACCGCAACGGTTATAAATCCCCCTGCCTTCTTGGGCAGATACTCAACGCAAAACCACGAAAAGAGAGAGACGGCAAATGGACAAATCCCGCAACCTTTCGCGTCGCGGATTTCTGAAAACAGCCGGTGCTGTCATGGCCGCAGGGCCGGCGATTATCACCGCGCCGATTCGCGCGACCGCCGGGCGCGCCGCGCCCAACGACCGAATCGTCATGGGGTTTATCGGCCCCGGCAAACAAGGCCTCGGCCACATCAGGCGCTTCGTGCGCTTTCCCGATGTGCAGGTGGTCGCCGTGAGCGACGTGGATACCAGCCGCCGCGAATGGGCGAAAAAGACCGTCGAGGAGCACTACGGCAAAGAAAAGGCCGCCGCGTATAAAGGCTGCGCGGCTTACAAGGATTTCCGCGAACTTCTTGCGCGCGACGACATCAACGCCGTTCTGATTGCAACCCCCGACCACTGGCACGCGATTCCCGCGATCATGGCGGCGCAAGCCAAAAAAGACATTTATTGCGAAAAGCCGCTCTCGTTGACCATCCATGAGGCGCGACAGATGGCCAATGCCGTCCGCAAAAACAACGTGGTCTTTCAGACGGGCAGCCAGCAACGCTCGGAATTCAACGGCTACTTCATCAAAGCCGTCGAGTATGTCCGGTCCGGCCGAATCGGAAAAATCAAAACCGTCCATGTCGGCTGCGGCGGCCCGTCCGAAGAATGCAAACTCCCCGAAGAACCCGTCCCCGACGGCCTGGACTGGGACTTCTGGCTGGGGCCTGCTCCCTTCCGGCCCTACAACAAAATCCTTTGTCCGGCAGGCATTCCGACGCAGCCGCCAAAAGAATTGGGCGATATCCCCTGGTATAATAACTTCCCCAACTGGCGGCGCTATCGCGATTACAGCGGTGGCGGCATGACCGATTTCGGCGCCCATCACTTCGACATTGCCCAATGGGGCCTCAACATGGACCACAGCGGCCCGACGGAGATTTATCCACCCGACGGCAAAGAGTTCAAAACGCTGACTTACAAATACGCAAACGGCGTTGTCATGTATCACGGCGGGGCCAACAGCGTGAAGTTCACCGGCGAACACGGCGTCATCGAATGCAGCCGCAAACATGTCGCCTCGCAACCCGAAAGCATTCTCAAGGAACCGCTCGGCCCCAACGACGTTCACCTGAACCCCAACATGACCCACGCCGAAAACTGGCTCGACTGCATCCGCACGCGCAAGCGCCCGATCGCCGACGTCGAAATCGGCTGCCGTACTGTCACGGTCTGCCATCTGGGCAACCTGGCCTACTGGCACAAGCGGCCCCTGAAGTGGGACCCCGAAAAGGAACGCTTCATCGGCGACGAGGAGGCCAATACTTGGCTCGACCGTCCCAAGCGCGCGCCGTGGAAGTTGCCTGAAGTGTGAGTTGTGGCCGTGAGTCGCGGGTTGTGCGTTGTCAGCAAGTGCAAAATCTGTGCTGCAAGTACCGCAAGAGGGATAAGTGAGGAAAACGATGAATCGAATGCATCTGCGAATGCGGGCGATTGCCGCGGGATTGTGCGCAGTGTTGCTTGCAGCAACGCCGACGGAGAAAAAGCCGCGCGATCCGGCCCAGTGGGAAAAGGACATTCGGGCGTTCGAGGAAAAGGACAAGGCCGCTCCGCCCGCCAAACAGGGAATTCTCTTCATCGGCTCGTCGAGCATCCGCCGCTGGGACCTCGACAAATGGTTTCCCAATCTGGGCGCGCTCAATCGCGGGTTTGGCGGCTCGCACATCAGCGACAGCGTGGCGTTCACCTCGCGAATAGTCCTCCCCTACCAGCCGCGCGTCATTGTGTTCTATTCGGGCGACAACGACCTTCAATACGGCAAATCGCCGGAAACCGTGTGCGAAGATTTCAAGGCATTTGTCCGCGCCGTCCACTCCCGGTTGCCCCACACGCGTATTGTGTTTATC
>JAOAGV010000025.1 GCA_026415575.1 Candidatus Sumerlaeia bacterium | reverse complement strand
AGATTTGCGTGTCGAGCGCCTTAATGATTTCTGCCACGCGCCGGATGTTGATTTGCGTGTCCGTCAGAATGATCGCGTTGCTGTTATCATTGACTGTGATGACCGTATCCTGCGGCAGAAGCAATTGCACGTTCTGCATCAACTGACTGGCGCTGGCATAGCGAACCGGCATGATCTGGGTGACCATCTCGTCGGTCTTTGGAATCTGCTCCGGGTCGCTGCCGACGCGGATGGGCAGATCGCGCACGCGCGCCTCATCGCGTTTCACAATGGTCAGCGTCCGCTCGCCGCTGCGGACGGCCGCCAGCCCTTTCTGCGCCAGAATGGTGTCCAGAAGCAGCACCGCCTCATCTTTGGTAAGCAGCTTGTGGCTGACCACGTCCACCGTGCCGGTGATGTTGGCCTCGCGGACAATGGCAAATCCGGCAGCCGCACTGAGATAGTCAAGCACTTGCGACAGGGGAGCGCCGCGGAACTGGAACCGCAGTCCTTCGCCGGAAGTGTCGTCGGTCAGCGGCGGCAACAGAACCGGCAGCGGCGGCATGACGACCGCAGGCGGCGGTCCGGCCGGTGGCGGAGTAAGGGGCGCTGCCGGCAGAGCCGGCTGGCTGCCCGTGGTTTTCGTCTCGACGGCGACCACGGTTGCCGTGCTAACCGGCACGACCGACAACGTGGGCGTGGTCGCAAGCACCGGGGCGGGTATCTGCGGTGTTACGGTCGCCGTGGTCGGCGCGGCCGCCGGTGTAACAGCGGTGCCGGTTGTGGACTGCGCCGGAACTTGGGCGGAGACGGCGATCATTCCGGCCAAGGCCAAGAACGCCAGCCAATTCCGTGTGGGTCGGGTTGTTGTTTTCATTTCGATTCCTCCTGTCGGCGTCGTTCCATGAGCCGCTTGAGAATTTCATCGGGGGAACTGTCGCCCGCCGGGGCCTGTGGACTCTGCACGGGGGCGGCGGCGGGACTTGTCATGGCGGCAGGCATTGTCGGACCGAACGCCGGCACGGGCGCCCCCATGGGCATAGGCGGCGCTTCCAAGGCCAAGGCCAGTTCCCATGGCCCACCTTCGCGGCGGCGCAAGCCGCCCCCGACAGGCACCACAAAAATTTGTGAACCATTTTTCAACTGCACAAAGTCCGTCCGAACATCCATGACATGAAACTCCCCGACGGTATTGCCTGCCCGCGCAATGGTGTTGTATTGCGGAAGGGTACCGCTCAGAAACACAAGGGTCTCGGTCGCCGTCGAGGTGCGGTTGATCCACGAGCCCAGCACTGCAATCTGGTCCACGCGCGGCGGGCGTGCTTCTTCCGTCCGCGTGGTCGGTCGCGGCACATACGGCCTGCGCTCGGCGTCGAAGATATTTCGGATCATTACAAGGCGAAAGGCGTCAAACCCGGCATCGCCCGACGGGACCCACTCGCTTGAACGCGATGGGCCGGATTCGGGCCTTGACGGCGGCCGCACAGGGGCCGGCGACGGGGCCGGCGGTTGTGCCGGGGCCGGGGCAACGCGCGACGAGCCCATTTCAAACCGCGAACGCTCGGACCCCGAGCGCGACCGGTTGGAATCCGATCGCGACCGGTCGGAGTCTGAGCGCGACGAGCCGAAACGGTCCCGCGGAGAGGCTGCATCAACCGCCAGCGCGGCCACCATCCACGCCGCCACTGCCATTAGGATTGCCCTTTGTGTCCGCATTATTTCCCTCCCAAGAGAACCAACCCCGTAAAGCGCAAGCCAACCGTCAAGACTTGGCCGCGGTCGTCGCGCGAGGAAACCTCGATTTCCTCGACCCGCAACGGAAGCGGGTCCCGTTCCAGTTCATACAGGAATCGTGCCAACGCGGGCAAATTGCCCTGCGCCGCCACGCGGCATTCAAGCGTCTTATACTCCGCCCGCTCGGCCTCAATCCAGCGCGGTTTGAGCGAGGTTACCGTCAGGCGGCTGGATTGAATCCATCGGTTCATGGCCTGCAAGACCATGTTTTCAGCGACCGAGGGATCGGTCGGCAGGGCTTGCTTGCGCATGTCCTCCCAGCGTGCCTTGATGTCTTTTTCGCGATCGAGCAACATTCGGCCCTGATCGAGCGACTTTTTCAGCTCGAGGATCCGCTCCGAGCGGTTCTTATACAGGCCGCGCAAGGGCGTAACGATTAGGCGGTCGCCCAAAAACGCGCCCACGACAATTACGGCCATCACCGTCAGCAATCGCTCGCGTTTTCTAAACTCCATCGCCTTCGCCTCCGGTCCATCGAAACGTCAGCGTGAACTGAAGCGGGTCCTCGCCACGCACCTGCTGGAAGCGCAGATCGGCAATCCCTTGGGTCTTGCGCAGGCGGTCGAGCACGGCCAGCCACTCACGATTGCTGCGCGCCTTGCCCGAACAGGAAACGACCGTTTCGCCGGTGTCGGGCAACTGGCGGATTTCCAGCGATTTGGCCCACACCGCCCCGTCTTCTGGAAAGGCCTCGGTCAGCGCCCGGGCAATGCGCAGGTTCCGCTGCGAGGCGTCGAACCATGGGCGGAACTGGCGGATTTGCGCCTGAAGCCCTGCGAGTTGTTTCACTTGCGGCTCGATCGCCTTCCATTGCGACTCCAAACGCGACAAATGGATATACTGATACGCCATCAGTCCGCCGAACACGGCGAAAAGGGCGGCGGCGCTGGCGGCCAGCCAACGTGTCCCGCGCGAGCTGATCCGTCCGGTCAGTTGCTTGAGCCGGCTGACTTGTGCCGGCAAGAAATCGAAATCGGTCGGGCGGCCCAGCAGGCGCGAAAGAGCAGCCGCCAGACATTCGGCGGAGGCATCGGCCGGTAGGTCTACCCCTTCGAGCGCCGGATGCAACGCCCCGAGATTGCCCGCCTGCACGTCAAAACCCAGCCGTTCGGCCGATTCCTGCAGCGCCGCCAGAATGGGGCCGCTCTGACCCGGTGCTCCAAACACGCGGGCAATCCGAACAGCGTTTTGCAAACCCGCCGGCAGCAAGCCCAGAGTGATGCGGATTTGCCGCACAATTTCCCCCGTATCTTGCGACTCGGCGGTCGAATCCACACTGTGTCCCGTGCCGATTGAGCGTAGGGCCAGCAGGCCGCGGCCGAAAGCGATGGCAAAGTCAATCCCGCGATTGCCCGCCACAAGAACGGCAGTTCCCTGCGGAATGGAGTCGAACTCGCACAACGACGTGATGCCGAACGTAATGCCGACGGGGCGCAGCTTGGCTGCGTGCAGCGTTTTTTGCAGCGCCGTGATGTGTTGCCGCGGAATGGCGGCCAAGGTCGCCCCGCGCGAACCGTCGGGCGCCTGACAGCGATTGATCGCCAGAGAGAGGTCTTCGAGTGCAAACGGAAAGCGCCGCTCGGCTTGCAACTCCAAATAACTCCTCTGATCGCTTTCGGGAAGGTCCGGAAGATCGCTTTGAACGATCAGCGCCCATTGCAGCGGAACACAGACCACGCAATGGCGTTCGCGAATGCCCGCTTCCGACAGGTGGTTGCGGATTTCGCGGCCGGCCAGATTGGGGTCGCTGGAGACCGGGTTGAGCGACAAGGCCACTTGCAGCGCCTGGCGGCAACGCACGCGATGGCCGCTGCGCTGCAACAATACCGCCTTCATGCTCTCGCCATCGAAGGCCAAACCCAATAGCGATGAATACTTCTTGCCTTTCATCGGACCACCGTCCCGCTTCCGTTGCCGGAGGCAATTTGGTCGCGAACGTCGGTGCCGAGCGCCCAACCCAAGCCGGTCCGGTCGCGGCGATAGACCACGGTCGGCTCGCCCGTGCTGGTGTCGAAAACAAAAAACACGCGGCGATAGCCTTTGCCGGACCGCCCGACGGCGGCTATGTCGGCGCCGTATTGATACGTGCGCGTGGTCAGATAAGGGCCGGCCTGAATGGCCGATTGCTCGTCGAGGACCTTGAGCACCCACGCCACCGTGTAGAGTTCCTCGCTCTTGCCCGTGCGATAGGCCACCAGATGGCCAGCATACTCGACGCCGATGCCGGGCACGCAGGCCAAGACCGCCGCCGGCGCTGTGTTCACATTGATCAGTCCCGTCGTATATTGGCTGTCGCTGACGGTCAGAGCATCCTCAATCTGGAGGGCCTCATCGGCGGTCACACCGCCGCGGATGTAGAATTCGAGAACACTGCGGATATTGGTGCGGTTCTGGCCGACGGCCCCTAAAATAGCGTTAGCACGGTCTTGGCCCAAGGTTTCCTGCAAGTATTGTTGCAATTGCTGGGATTGGTTGGAGCGGATATTGATGCGGGCCGAGCCATCCTCGCGCGTGTTTGGCTCGCGGCTCCAGATGGTCAGGTATTCAAGGATGCCACAATCCAGCTGGCCGTCGCGGTCGTCGGTCGGCGGGGTTTCGTCGCCGTCGTTTTCATTGGGATCGAGAATGCCGTTGAGGTTGATGTCTTCGCCGAAAAGGATTTCCCATTCAGCGCCGATCAACAAGCGCAGCTCTTCGACCGTTTCGAATGCGGAGTCTTTGCAAAGATACTTGGGCGTGCGGAGCAGGTAGTTCTGCGATTCCGCGCCGTCGGGCGAGAGGTCGCTGTCGGAGTCGCGCCAGTCAAGGATGGCCGCGGCCAGTTCGGGCGTCATGGTCGGGAGCATTTCCAGCATTTCGCGCGTCGCGGTATTGAGGTTCAACTTGGACGCCTCATCGGTCAGGCCGAAAGTAACGCTCTCGGCAGTCTCGTCGCCCGTTGTCCGCCCGATCAGCCAGAATTGGGCTTCGCCGACCGGGGCTTGCGTATTGGCATAGATCGAGACATCCGGCAGGCGGGCCGGTTCCTCGAGATTCTTTAGCAGATAGGTAATGTATCGCTGGGCGCCTTCGATGGCTTGGCCGGCCTGTGCCGCAGCGACGGCGTTGTCGGCCGCCCGATACTCCATGAGCATGCTGTGATTGAACATCAGCGACATGCTGACAAGGGCGAAAGCGATCCAGAGAACAATAATAAGCACAGCCCCGTTGCGCCGCCGTGTCGCGCGGCACTCCGTCGAAACCGTTTGATAGACTGTGCGACAAGCGTTCATCACTTTACTTTGCCTTTGGCGTATTTCTCGGCGTTGGGGTCGGAGTCGGCGATCCTCCGCCCGTGCCGCCTGACGTACTTTCTTCGGAAGCCACTGCTTTGGCCACCGTCACGGGAACAACCAGTTCGATCGGGGGGATTTCGCGATTGGTTTTGGGATCGGGCGAAAGCAAGATCGTAACCTTGACCGCACGCGGCATTTCGTTTTCCATGGCCGTCGTGTCCCAACTTTCCTGCCACGCTTCCCCGTCGTAATAGTAAAATTCCAGCGACTGAACACCTTCAAGCAATTGCTCCTTCTCCGGTTCCTCCTCGGTCGAGGCAAGGAGATTGCGCGTCACCGAGCGGGTCAGGACATAATCGTTGGTGCGGGCACCGGTTTGGCTGCCCTCGGCCGATTCCAGACTGTAGAGAACGCGCTGGATGTCGCCCCACGGATCAGTTTCATTGAGCAGCCCGGAGGCCGTGTGCATTTCGAGCGTATCCAAGCGGCGTCCGCTGGACTCATGCTTCTCCCCGATAAACGAGCCGGCCAGAAGACCGCCGGGCGGGAGTGCAGCCGCCAAATCGTTTTCCAAATACACCGCCACGCCCGTGCGTGGCAGCGAGACTTCCAACACCTCATAGGATTTCTCGCGCAACCGAAATGTCGAATAATAAACGGCATACACCGCGCCGATCAGGACGGCAAACATGGCCGTGGCGGTGAGGATTTCCAGCAGGGTGAATCCTCCCGCTTGTCTGCCCATCCGTTGTGTGTGTATGCGCCGCATCATTGCTGCATCAGATTCGTCGCTCTTGTGTCCACCCTTCGGTGGACGGGAAACTACGAGCTGCCCGTCGTGGTCGAGGCGGTTTGTTCTTCTTCCGGAGCCAGCGTGGTCAGTCGAACACTGTATTCGAAGCCTTGGACAGAGAAGAACACCTCGACCGATACTTCCCGCATGGCATCCTCAGACCATGTGTCGTCTTCGAGCACCCACCGGTAGCCCGGATAGTTGTCGCCGAACGTGCCCTGCCGCTCGCCGCCCGAGCGCCACTCGTCGGTCACGACCTTTTCGGTCAGCACGCGGCTGGCCAGCTCGGCAGCAATTCTTTTGCGCTCGGCAAGAAGGGCCGCCCGGTTGGCGAACGTTACCGCCCGCACGGCCACGGGGATTACGATGGCGATAAAGACCATCGCGGCCAGAAGCTCCGCGAAGGTAAAACCGCAGGTTGTCCGCAGACCATTGTGGTGTTTGCCGTTCACTGGACAACCCCCAAGTTCCGAATTTCAAAGGCCGGCCGATTTTCGATCCGCGCGATTTCGACCACCTCGTTCCGCACCGTGTCTTTGACTTGAACAGACTCCACGCTTTGGCTGTCGAGGGTTCCGTCGGGGCGGAATCGAATGGTGCTTTGCGCCGCGGCATCATCTGCGATTTTCTCCGAGAAGAACTGTAGATCATCGGCCAGCTGATAGGTCACGTTGGCGTCCTTGGCCGACAGATAAAAGCCGGTTTGCGGACGCAGGCCGTACTCGCCCGTTTTCTGATCGAACCAAATCTCCATCGGCACGCCGTAGGAAATGGCCTGATACCGCGCATAGCGGGTCAGCGCCAGAAGGCGGCGGGCTTCCTCGTTGAGGCGCCGTCCGCGAAAGAACGGCGACAACGCCGGTGCAGAAATCCCCACCACCATCGAAAGGAGCGCAAGGACAGCGATCAGTTCGATCAACGTCATGCCGCGCCCGAAGCGCATGGTCCGGCTATGGCGGTATCGTTTCCTCATTATCGTGCTCGATCATCATGGCGCCAGTTGGTGATGTCATCGCCGCCGCCGACGCGGCCGTCGGGCCCCATGGACATCAGGTCGAATCCGTTCTCGTGATACTTGCCCGGATACTCGTAAATGTAGTCATTGCCCCACGGGTCCTTCGGGATGCCGTGTTTGAGATAGGGGCCGCGCCAGTTTTTGGCGTTGCTGGGCTGCTCGACCAGTTCGATCAGGCCGTCGCTGCCCTTGGGATAATAGCCGTTGTCCACCTCGAAGGCGTCCAGCGCCGTCTCGAAGTTGGCGATTTGAGCCTCGGCGGCGGTAATGCGCGCCTGTTCTGAACGGCCGGTGAACTTGGGCACCACAATGGCGGCCAGAACACCGAGAATGACCAGAACGAGCAATAGTTCCACCATGGTGAACGCACGCCGCCGGTTGATTTGACGGATACGTTTGCGGATATTCATGGCAGTACCTCCTGTTTGATTTCGTGAGTGCTTGCAGCAAAAGGTCCCGATTTTCGGCACAGATTTTCGCGGGCGGCCAAGACATGCCTGCCAGCCAAGTCCCGCTTGGGGTCTTGTATTGTCGCAGCTGTTTCGGGCATATGGAATGCTTTCATTTTCCGATAATACCATAGCAAGAAAGAGTCGGCCCGTGCAGTCTCAAATTGGTTCAGAAGCGTCAAGCTGGAAGCCATTTCGCGGCACGCTTGCTCGAACGGCAGCACCGACGGCATGAGCCGCCCGCCTCCTTGATGTTGGGCATTTACCCGCTGCATCAGCGCCGCCAGTCCCATCAAGTGGAACTCAAGGTCTTCCTGCCGCGATTCCATCGCCGCAACCGCCCGGTCGTAGCGTTCAATACTTCGCTGATGGCGCATGGCCCAGTGCCAGCAAAAGGCGGCCGAACTGACGGCCAGACACACGGCAATCAGAGCCAAGGATCGTGTGGACAAGTCGTGTCGCATGTGCTCTTATCCCCAAAACTTTCTTCCTACTTGATGTAGTCTTGAATGGTGAAAATGGGAATCACCATTCCGACAAAAATTGTGCCGATAAACGCGGCCATCAGGAACAGCATCAGCGGCTCGGCCAGAGAAACCGCCGTTTTCAGCTGCCGGTCCAGATCGGTTTCAGTAACCGCGGCAAGACGCACCAGTTCCTCATCGAGCCGCCCCGACTCTTCGGCCACGGAAATCATCTCGAGCACGGAACCGGGAAAGACCTGCGGACAGTCGGCCAGACTGGCCGCCAGCGAGTCGCCTTGTTTAACCCGGTCAATCGAAGCGCTCAGCGCATCCACCAGCGTTTGATTGCCCAGCGACTCGCGGGCCACCCGCAAGGCGTTGATCAGCGCCACGCCTGCATGGATAAGCGTGCCGAGCATGCGGCAAAACCGCGTCATGGCAAACCGTGCGGTCAGCCGGCCAATGATCGGCAGACGCAGAATCACTCGTTCCCACATTCGCCGCCCCTGATCGGTTTTCAACCACTTCCGGAACAGCACGAAGGCGATGACAAGGCCTACGGCGACAAAGATGCCATATCGGCTGGCCACTTGGCTGGCGCCAACAATAAACCGCGTCAAAGCCGGCAGCGCGGCACCAAAATCCGCAAAAATTGCCTGAAAGCGGGGAATGAAAAATACCAGCAGGAAAATCACCACACCGATGGCCAAAGTCAGCAGGACCGCCGGATAGATCAGCGCGGCGATAACCTTGGCCCGCAACTCTTTCTCGCGCGCCTGAAAGTCGGCTATCTGGCCCAGAACCACGTCGAGGAAACCACCCGTTTCGCCCGCGCGCACCATCGCCGTATAAACGGTCGGAAACACATCCGGTGACTGCGCCATGGCGTCGGCCAGCGACATGCCGTCAATGACCAGATCGTGGATTTCTTTCCACTTTTCTTGCGCCGCCGGCGACGAGGCCTCCTTCATGAGAATCTTCAGGGCCCGGCTCATGGGAACGCCGGCGGCAAGAAGACTGGCCAACTGACGGGTGAAGTTCTCCAGCGCGCGGAAAGACACGCGCTTGCGTCGCCAAGGAAGGGAAACTTGAACCGTTTGTTCCGACTTTTTACCGTTGCTTTTTTCGGCAAGACTGACGGGATTCAGCCCGCGGCTCTCCAATAGCCGGAAGGCCTCCTGGCGGCCGCCGGCCTCCAGGCTTCCTTCGGCCATAGTTCCATCACCCTGAAGGGCTCTGTATTGAAAGAGAGGCATGGGTGAACCGCCTGCATGTTGTCCAAGTCGCTTGCCGTAAAGCTAAAATCTATCTACTTCTATTACAGCGTTCTATTTCGATGAGCGGTTGGCGGAACCGTCCTGTCCCGCACCCCGAAGGCAAGGAGGGACAAGGCAAGTTGATCAAGGTGCGGGACAGGAAAGTCCCGCCCGCCGCTCCAAGAGTTTTCAATGTCCATTGGTGACCATAACCCCGTTGGTTCGGCCGGCTTTGGTCACACGCAAAACCTCATCTACGGTTGTAATGCCTTCACCGACCAGCCGCCAGCCGTCCTCGTTGAGCGTGCGCATGCCGTAGCGTTGCGCGGCAGCGCGGATTTCGCCCGTCGAGCACATCTTTAAGACCAACTGGCGGATTTCGTCGTTCATATCCATCAGCTCGAACACCGCATGCCGCCCGTGATAGCCGGTCTGGCGGCAGGCGGCGCAACCGACAGCCGCATACAACGGATGCTGGCCGTTCAGTCCGTATTGCACCCGGATTGCTTGCGCTTTGGCCGAAAGATCCGGTTTCTTGCAGTTGGGGCACAGCACGCGCACAAGGCGCTGGGCAAGGGCCGCCTCCAGCGACGAGGCGACCAGATAGGGCTCGACGCCCATGTCAATCAGCCGTGTGACCGCACCCGGCGCATCGTTGGTGTGCAGAGTCGAGAAGACCAAATGGCCCGTCAACGAGGCCTGCACGGCGATCTGCGCCGTCTCGCCGTCACGGATTTCGCCGATGAGCACCACATCCGGGTCGTGCCGCAGGATCGAGCGCAGCCCGCGGGCGAATGTCAGACCCGCTTTTTCGGACACCTGAATCTGGTTGATGCCCTTGATGTGATACTCGACCGGGTCTTCGATGGTGATAATCTTGCGTTCCACGTCGTTGATTTCGCTGAGAGCGGCATAGAGCGTGGTGGTCTTGCCGCTGCCGGTCGGGCCGGTCACAAGCAAAATCCCGTGGGGGAGTTTCAGGAGCTGCGAAACAGCGCATCCTCGCGCGGGGGCATGCCCAGCTCGGACAGACGAAGCAGCGAGGTGTCTTGGCGCAACAAGCGCATGACCACCGCTTCACCGTGCAGCATGGGGATGACCGAGACACGCACGTCCACTTCGCCCTTGCCGACGCGGATTTTGATCCGGCCATCTTGGGGCAGGCGCTTTTCCGCAATGTCCAGATGGCTGAGAATTTTTACGCGCGAGACAATAGCCGGCTGGTAGCGTTTCAACTGCGCCGGCACAGGCACATCCTGCAGCACACCGTCAATGCGGTAGCGGATACGCATTTCGTCCTCGAACGGTTCGAGGTGGATGTCTGTCGCGCGCAGCTCGATGGCGTCGCTAAGAACTTGGTTGACAAAGCGGATGATCGAGGCATCCTCGGCAGCGGCGTCGAGGTCCACGTCCTCGTCGTTTTCTTCCACAACCTGAAGCGCGGATTCCTCTTCGAGCGTGTCGAGGGTGTCGGCGCCAACGCCGAGGCGTTTTTTCATCTCGCGCTGAATCGCCTCGGTGGGCACCAGAACCGGCGTGAGGTTCAAGCCGGTCAGGGTGCGAAGGGTGTCCAGACCCTCGGTCGCGTAGAGGCGGCTGACGGCCACCTCGACGGTGCCGTTGACTTTGCGCAGCGGCAGGATGCCGTGTTTCAGCAACACGCGGGCGGGGAATAACGAGAGCAGCTGGCGGTCGGGCTCGATGTCGGTCAAGTCGGTATAGGAAAAGCCATATTCCTTCGCCAACCAGCGAAGGACGTCCTCTTCCGTACCGGCCGTCTTGATGCGGCCCTCGGCGCACAGTCGCCTGAATAGCTCTGCGTCGGAAGCCGACAGTTGCCGGCTTTCGATCATGCTATTTAGCAGCTCGGTCATGGTGACTGCTCCCGTTAGGATCTCCCCGCCCGCATGTTGCATAGGTGCGACTCTTAGTCCAGCAAGCCTCCAAGAACCAGCAGGGCCTCTTGGCGCAGCGTGAGAACGGCGCGGAGTTTCTCGCGGGCGGCCTTGAGTTCCGCCTCGCGTTTCGCGCGCGCATCGCGCAGGGCCTTCAGATTGGCCGCGATGGTCTCCTTGGACGCATTGGGGTCTTCGAGTGTCTTCGACAGAGCCTCAATCTCCGGATCCGGTTGGCCAAACATACCGCCCCGCCGACCCCGGTCCTGTCCCGGCTGGTCGCCGCCCGGAGGCGCACCCGGACCGCGGTCGCCGCCCGGTCGCCCCGGACCACCCGGACCGCCGCGTCCCAAAAGCCCCATCAGGCCGCCAAATCCGCCGCGCATCGCATTGCCCTGCTTTTCCATCACGTCGGTGACCAGCGGGCTGATGGCCTTCCACTCTTCCTCGGTGGCGCCCAAGCGCTCGCGCAAACCTTCGAGCATTCTTTCCCGCATCTGCGCCGGATCAAACCGCCCGCGATCAAAACCGCCCCGGTCGCCCGGCTGCCCCGGTGGCGCACCTTGCTCGCCACCTCGCGCCCCTCGACGTCCGCCGGGGGCAGCTCCGCCCGGTTGCTGGGCCGATACGAAGTCTGCCGCCAGCAACAGGGCCAGCACTGTGGCCACTGTCATTGCTGCAAGTTTCCTCATGCTGCCTGCCTCCTTTTGATGTTGTGGAATCCTGTGGATACCGCGGGATACCCCTCGCCTGCATCCCATTATCCGGAAGGGGAATTACGCAAGACCGGTGCCAAAAATAATACATTGATTTATAAAAGATTATCTCATGACAGCCTGCAATTGCTTCACAGCTGGCATTTTATTGCTGCGCAATTTTTGCGCAACGGTGCCCAGCCCGTGAAAAAACTGCCTCACGCAAAGCAGCTAAGTCTTCTACAGTTTCTGCGATTTTGGTCAGCCGCAGAGAAAGTGTGGGCTCATTTTTAGAGTCTATTTCGAAACCCGTCCGATCGTGGCTTGGGTGTGCCGCCCAAGCATCTTGGCCGAAGCGGCCAAGCCGCGTTTACGGATAGGCTCTAAACACTATTTGTGTCTCGTTATGTGTTCCAAACCTACCGTTTCCCTCACCCTCAACACTTAGAGAACCGGCGAGCCGCCGGCGGTCCATCTTCTGCAAGCGCCTCGTAAGTTTGAATCATAAACTTTAGGGTCTCTAAAAAATGCGTTTTTTTTGACAGTTTCCTGCCGTTTTTCGATATAGTTGAACCTATCGAACGGGGCGAGATTCGCTGTGAAGTCAAATTCCAGCGCCGGTCCATCGTGGCGCGTTTCAGCTCGGAGCCTCATTATTTTAGAGACGCTAAGAGTCTATCCGAAAACCGTTCGATCGTGGCTTTGACGTGCCGCCCAAGCATCTTGGCCGAGACGGCCAAGCCACGTTTTCAGATAGGCTCTTACCCGCCGAGAACTATCAGGATCTTTTCCCAATACCGATAATGGCCGCATGAATATTATAGGCGCTCTTTTTCGGTATTCACTTTTGGTGCTTTCGATACCTTTAGATGGTCCTGCAGGCTAATTTCCACCTCTTTGCGCCTTAGTTTGAGATACCATTGAATTCATTTGGACGGTTTTCGCAGGTTTTTTCCATTTGACAAATATCAAATGATCTGACGGAATGTGGTTCGTTGTTCGGGGTGGGTCGGGCCCTAAAAAGGCCCGCTTTTGTAAAAACACTATTTGTGAAATTGATCACAAATCACAGACCTGTATCGGCCGTTTGTCTTGACAATTTGCGTGCGGAGCATACCCACTTGCTGTGCACGACAGCAATTGTCGGTTTGGGCAATGATCTTCTCAGCGACGATGGAGTGGGCTTGTATGTGGTCCGCCGGTTGCGCGGGCAATTGGACCCCAAACGCTATGAGGTGATTGAACTGTCGGTTGGGGGTATGGAATTGGTGGAGCGCCTGGCGGGTTTCCGTCGGGCGATTCTTATAGACGCCTGCCGAACGGGCCGATATGCTCCCGGAACTGTGACACGGCATCGGGCGGAAGAGTTCGCCAACAGCCCGCGGCTGGCTTCCTATCATACAATGGATTTCGGGACGGCGCTCGAGCTGGCACGGCAGCTGGGCGCAAAAGTGCCGGAAGAGATCGTTGTTTTTGCAATTGAAGTCGAGGATGTCGAAACCATCGGGGAATCCTGTACACCCAACGTCGAGGCGGCCATCGAAACCGCCGCGCGGGCGGTGATGGAGTTTGTGGAGAGCCACTAGCTGATCAAAGGAAGCAGTCTGACCAGTCCGACGAGTCCGACGAGTTCGACCCGTCCGACGAAGCTATTCAGAAAGGAACAACCACTATGGCGCACTTGGAGACTCCGGGAACGCTGCCGGCTCGCGAGAGCGAGTTGCGGCGGGCGTTTCTGTCACAGGTGGACATTGTCCCGGGCGGCGAGCGGCTGCGAAAGTGCATCCAATGCGGAACGTGCACGGGTTCGTGCCCCGTCAGTTACGCGATGGACCTGTCGCCGCGCGAGGTCATTGCGCGGTTTCGCGCCGGCGACATCGAAACCATCTTGCGCAGCCGCACCATTTGGATATGTGCCTCGTGCTACGCCTGCACGGTACGATGTCCGGTCGAGATCCGCATCACCGATTTGCTCTATGCGCTCAAGCGCGTGGCCATGGGCAAGAACATCCGCCCGCGGCAGTTTCCCGTCTATGCCCTGTCGGAGGCGTTTGTGCGCAGCGTGAAGTGGTTCGGCCGCAACTACGAAATGGGCCTGCTGGCGGAGTTTTTCCTGCGGTCGTTCAAATGGATCAATCTCCTGAAAATGGCCCCGCTGGGGCTGAAGATGCTGAAAACAGGGCGTTTGGGATTGTTTCCCGACCGTATTGCCGGCCATGCCGATTTGAAAAAGATCATCGCACGCGCCGAGGAAATCGAGCAGCCGCGCGAACCGGTTCCCGTTCGCACCGTCACCGACGAAGTCGGCTACAAAGCCATTCAAAGCTGAGTCAGGATGGAGAACGTGCAATGGAATATACCTACTATCCGGGATGCAGTCTGACGAAAACGTCCAAGCCCTATGATCTTTCGACGCGAGCGGTTTTTAAGGCCTTGGGGCTGGGTCTGCATGAGTTGGAAGATTGGAATTGTTGCGGGGCGACGGTGTATATGTCGGTCAAGGAGACCGTGTCGTTTTCAATCAGCGCGCGCAATCTGGCGCTGGCGGAAAAGTTGAAACGCGACGTGGTGGCCCCGTGCAGCGCATGCTATCTGGTCCTGAACAAGACCAACCGGTTTTTGCGTGAGTTGCCGGAGCTCAATGCCAAGGTCAACGATGCGCTGTCGGCGGCGGGCCTTTATTATGGCGGAACGGTCCGCGTGCGCCACCCGCTCGAAGTGCTGGTCAACGATTTGGGGATTGATGCCATCGCGAAGAAGGCCCGGCGGTCGCTCGAAGGATTGAAGATTGCCGAATACTACGGCTGCCAGATCGTCCGCCCGCAGCGCGGGTTCGACGACATGGAATTTCCGCAGACCATGGACCAGCTGTTCGAGGCGCTGGGCGCCGAGAATGTCTATTATCCGCTGAAGGTGCGATGCTGCGGCGGCATGTTGATGACGACCGCAAACGACGTGGCCATGAAGTTGTGCCACGACCTGATTGCCTGTGCGCAGGGCAACGGCGCCGACTGCATCGTGACGACCTGCCCCTTGTGCCAGATGAACCTTGCGGCATATCAGGACCAGCTGTCGGCCAAGTTTGGGGAAGACATGCACATGCCGATTTTGTGGTTCACGGAGTTGCTCGGCCTGGCATTGGGATTGGATGCCAAGACCGTCGGATTGAATGCGCATTTGGAGCAGATACCGGAAAAAATTCTTTCGCTGGCGGCCTAGCGGCAAACCCAAGGGCCACCACAAGTTCTAAAATGGAGACAGGACATGGAAAAAATCGGCGTCTATATTTGCCACTGCGGGGTGAACATTGCGCAAACGGTGGATGTGGAGAAAATCCGCGAGATTGTGTCCCAGCGCAAGGATGTCGCCGCAGCCCGCACCTATAAGTTCATGTGCTCGAACACCGGCCAAGAACTCATTCAGCAGGACATCAAGAGCCTCGGACTGACGCGTGTGGTCGTAGCCGCGTGCTCGCCGCTGATGCACGAACTGACGTTTCGCGGGGCGTGCGAAGGCGCCGGCCTGAACCGCTACCTCTTCCAAATGGCCAATATCCGCGAGCACTGCTCCTGGGTGCATGACGACCGCAAGGCGGCCACCGAAAAAGCATTGATGCTGGTCAATGCGGCCATCGAGCGGGTCAGCCGGCAGAAACCTCTGCACCCGTTGCGGGCGGCGATCAATCCGGCCACGTTGGTGGTCGGCGGCGGCATTGCCGGCATTCAGGCGGCGCTCGAACTGGCCGAGACGGGTCATCCCGTGTATCTGGTCGAGCGCGAGCCTTCGATCGGCGGCAAAATGGCCATGTTTGACAAGACCTTTCCGACGCTCGACTGCGCCGCCTGCATTCTGACCCCGAAAATGGTCTCGGTCAGCCATCGGCACAACATCAAATTACTCAGCTACAGCGAAGTGCAAAAGGTGTCGGGCTTCATCGGCAATTTCAAGGTGCAGGTGCTGAAAAAGGCCCGCTATGTGGACACGGGCAAATGCACGGGCTGCGGCCAGTGCTGGTCGCACTGCCCGGCCACGCGCATCCCGCACAAGCGCGTTATCAAGCTGCAAGACCTGATTATCAATCGAAGCGACACCAAGGCGCAGTATAGTGCCAAAGTGATTGATGTCGAACCGGCGCCCGAAGCACTTGAAGCGGCAGAATAAAAAAAGGAAAAGGAAAGGAACGCGGTAAAAAGGAAAGGGCATAAGCGAGGAGCCGGCAGGAAGAGGAAAAAGCAAACACACCGTCCACGCTGTCCCTTCCTGTGCCATTTTCCACACAATGCCAAGGCCTTTTGCCCATGACGCTGAATGAAATAAAAGACATCCTTCAATGCGAGGTAATAACGGGCGAAGACCGCCTGAACATGGAAGTCAAGATGTGTTGCGGCTCAGACCTGATGAGCGATGTGCTGGCGTTTGCGAAAGCGGGTGCACTGCTCTTGACGGGACTGGCCAACCGGCAGGTGATCCGCACGGCGGAAGTGGCCGACATCCGGGCGGTCGTTCTGGTTCGCGGCAAACGGCCCGACGCCGAGATGGTGGCTCTGGCGCGCGAACAAAACCTCCCGCTGATGGTCACGAACCTGTTGCTTTATGAAGCGTGCGGGCGGCTGTATCAGGCGGGGTTGCCCGGCTGCGGCGAAGTGCCTGCGGCCGAGAGCGGAATATTAGGATGAACGGAGGGACGTTCAGACGCGAGTTTGAGGTGACAGGCGGCGACTTTTACAACGCCGGACGTGTTTCGACGGAAATCAAGGAAATCCTTCGGCAGATCGGCATTGCCGCACCGAAGATCCGCCGCCTGGCCATCGCCGCCTATGAAGCCGAAATGAACATGGTCATGTATGCCCGCAGCGGAAAAGTTCTTTTGCAGGTGACGCCGGAAGTCGTCCGCCTCGACGTCAACGACGTGGGACCGGGAATCGAAAACATCGAACTGGCCATGCAGGAAGGCTACTCGACGGCGTCGGAAGAAATGCGGGCAATGGGTTTCGGCGCAGGCATGGGATTGCCCAACATCAAGAAAAATGCCGACCGGTTTGAAATCCGGTCGGAAGTGGGGAAAGGCACCACACTGGAAATTGAGGTCAGGCTGTAGCAGTTGGGATCCGACGGGTCAGACAGGTCGGACAAGCCGGATAACGCAATGACGCGAAACGGTGGTTCCATACGAATAGACGAGGCGCGGTGCACGGGCGACATGGCGTGCATGCGGGTGTGCCCGACCGAGGCGATTCGGGTGCGCGGAGGCAAAGCGCGCCTGCTCGAATCGCGCTGCATAGACTGCGGCGAGTGTATTCGCGTCTGCCGCCCGCGGGCCGTCAGTCCCGTGACCAACTCGTTTGCCGAACTGTCGCGGTTTGACTATCGCGCGGCGTTGGTTTCGCCCGTCATTTACGGCCAGTTTGGGCCCGCGGCATCGCCCGAACGGGTTCTGGCCGCGCTGGAGAAAGCCGGGTTCGATTGCGCCGTGGATTCGACGCAAATGTGTGAGGCGGTCAGCGCGGCCGTCGCCCACTATCTGCGGACGTCGGGCGGCCCGCGGCCTCTGATCTCTTGCTTCTGCCCCACCGTGCTGCGGCTGATCGAGGTTCGTTATCCGGAATTGATCGAACTGGTCATTCCAGTCGAGTCGCCGGAGGAGATTCTGGCGCGCGAGGTTCGAAAAGCCAAAGCACGGGAGTTGGCGTTGCCTGAAGACCGCATCGGGATCATCTACCTGACGCCGTGTCCGGCCAAAATGCTGGATATCATCGGCCAAGCCGGGCGGCGACGGTCGAATGTCAATGGTGCGATTGCAATCTCGGACATCTATCGGACGGTCAGTTCGCTCCTGCCGATTGCCCGAGGCAGCGGCAGCGGCCGGGCGCAAATTTCCGCCGTCGGTTTGAGCTGGGCAACGTTGGGCGGCCAGACGGCCTTCCTTCCACCCGAACATCGCCTCGAAGTGGCCGGCTTGCGCAACGTCGAGCGGATTCTTACGGATATCGAGATGGGGAAATTGCGTGACGTGGAGTACGTGGAGTTGCACACCTGCCCGGACGGGTGCGTCAGCGGCTCGCTTCTGGTGGAAAACCCCTACGTGGCGCGCGGGCGGATTTTGGAAATCATGGGTCGGCTGGGCCCGCAACCGCGCGAGCGCGAACTGGCCGAGTTCTGCGAAAAAGGCGAATATCTGGCCGACCGGAACTTGTCGGCACAGGCGATGGGAGCGCTGGACTTGGATGTCGGGCGCGCCATTTCGAAAATCCGCCGGCTCGAAGAACTTCTCCAGTCGCTGCCGAACATCAACTGCGGTGCCTGCGGCGCCCCTTCCTGCTCGGCCTTTGCCGAAGATGTCGTTCGCGAAGAAGCGCATCTGAACGATTGTGTCTTTGTGGCGCTAAGCCAGCTGCGCGCAGAACAAAGCCACGTGGTGGATGTGCTGCGCGAAGCGAAAGGGTGAATTGGGTGGGTCGGACAAGTCAGACAGATCAGACGAGCCGGACAGGATGCATGGTGGAAACAGGAACGTGAAGCTGAGCGAAATCATCCAGCGGTTGGGTTTGGCGGTTTGCACGCATCCCGAACGCGGCGATACCGAGGTAACCGGAGGGTACAGCGGCGATTTGTTGAGCGATGTCATCGCGAATGCACAGGCAGGGCAGGTGTGGGTGACCATTCAGACTCACTCGAACGTCGTGGCGGTGGCGGCGTTGAAAGATCTCGCGGCGGTCGTTTTGGCCAATGGCCGCACGCCTCAGGATGACACGCTCCGCAAGGCTGAAGAACAGAATGTGATACTGCTGACCAGCGGCATGACCAGTTTCGAGTTGGCCGGAAAAATCTATGAAATGATAAAAGAAAAGTGATGAAGGATGAACCCAATGCGGGGGCAGGGAAAGTGGGCGCAGAAAAAAGAAAAGGCGGCGAACGGAGAAAGGAACTTGTGTCTATTCCGCTTTCGGTTCCTCTTGTGCCATCCATCATTCATCCTTTCGGTTTTGTTCCCCATTCAGCGTTCAGCCTTCAACATTTCGATTTGGGGTGCCGATGAAACTCTGGAGGGCTGACCTCCATATTCACACTTGTCTGTCGCCGTGTGCGGAATGGGAAATGACGCCGCGGGCGATTGTAAAAAGAGCGAGGACCCTTGGGTTGGATTTGATCGCCATCTGCGATCACAATAGCGGCGAAAATGCCGAGGCGGCCGTGGAAGTCGGTCAGCGCGAAGGGCTGGCCGTCGTGCGCGGCATCGAGATTACCACCGAGGAAGAGGTGCATATTCTGGGGCTGTTTGACCGGCCCCGCAATCTGGAGGCGGTGCAGGAACACGTCTATGCTTATCTGGCGGGCGAAAACGCCCCCGACGTCTTTGGCTATCAGGTTGTCGTGGATGCAAATGACGAGGTCGTCGGCGAAAACCCGCGGCTGCTTATCGGGGCTACCCGCCTCGCAATCGAGGAAGCGGTCGGACTGATTCAGGCGCACGAGGGCGTGGCCATCGCGGCGCATATAGACCGCGAGGGATTCGGACTGATCGGCCATTTGGGATTTGTGCCCGACGTTCCGCTGGATGGTTTGGAGGTCTCACCGCTGATGACCGTCGAGGATGCGAAGGAGAGATTTGGATTGGGCGGGCGGCTCGGGCTGATTCGAGCTTCTGACGCCCACCGGTTGGAAGAGATCGGGTGTGCGTCCGCGCTGTTATCCTTGGTGGAACCGACCGCCGCGGAAATCCGCCTCGCCTTGCAAGGGCGCGACGGCAGGGCGGTCCGAATCGCCTAACACGCGGAGACAGGCCGTGGAGGAACTGGCGCTCCATATCCTTGACATCGCGGAGAACTCCATCCGCGCCGGAGCACAAACAGTCGAAATCGAAATCGTGGAGGACGTTCAACAGGATCGGCTGCATATCACGATCCGGGACAACGGGAAGGGAATGGACAAGCGAACACTGCGCCATGCGCTCGACCCTTTCTTTACGACGAAAGTGGGCAAGCGTGTGGGGCTGGGACTGCCGCTTCTGGCTGCAGCGGCCCGGCAAGCCGGCGGCGACATCGCAGTGCGATCCAAACGGGGCGCAGGTACTGAGGTCGAGGCAGTGTTTCAATACAGCCACGCGGACCGCCAGCCGCTGGGAAACCTTGGCGCGACGCTGGAAACGCTGATCATCGGCAACCCGGATGTGGATTTCCGCCTCCTTCATCGGAGTCCAAAGGGGGAAAAGCAGCTGGATACGCGCGACATTCGGGCGGCGCTCAACGGCGCGCCGATCAACTCAATCGAAGGCATACGCAGGGTCAAACAGAGCATGGAGGAAAACGGATGGCTATAAAGCAGGTCAGCGAGGAGAAGGTTCGGGAGATTGTCCGGCGCTGGGGCGGGCGCGAAGGCTTTCTCGTCGAAATGTTACAGGACGTGCAGACGGAATACCGTTATATTCCGGAAGCGGCAATCCGGACGCTCTCCAAAGAGGTGGGGGTGCCGGTCGGGCAGATTTATCATCTGGCGACCTTTTTCAAACGGTTCAGCCTCAAACCGCGCGGCGAGTATGTCATCAGCGTGTGCACAGGAACCGCCTGCCATGTCAAAGGGGCACCGCGGGTGCTCGATGCCTGCGCGCGGGAACTCGGCATCAGCGTTGGCGAGACTACCAAGGATGGCACATTCACGCTCGAAGAGGTGCGGTGTCTGGGCTGCTGCGGTCTGGCCGCCGTCGTCACAGTGAACGACGACATTCACGGCCATGTAACGACGTCAAAAGTGCCCCGGTTGTTGAAACGATACAAAGGAACGGAGAAGGCGAGCCATGGCGAAGCTGACGATTAGCGAACTGCAAAAGCTGCGCGAGAAACTGGCGCAGGAGCGCCAGACGCGCGAGGGCAACGCCCGCGGCCAGATCATCATTCACATGGGCACGTGCGGAATTGCCGCCGGCGCGCGCAAAGTCATGACGGCCCTGCTCGAGGCGATGGATAAACAAAACGTGCGGGATGTGATTGTCAACACATCGGGCTGCGCGGGCATGTGCAGCAAAGAGCCCATGGCCACAGTCCAAATGGCGCAGCAGGCGCCGGTCAAATACATCTCGCTCAACGAGGAAAAGATCGTTCGCATCCTAAACGAACACGTCCTCAAGGGCAGTGTGGTCAAGGAGTATGCCCTGGCCATGGGCAGCGAGCGGGTGGGATGAGGCGATTGCGGATTGGGGATTTGGTGTTGCGGATTTGAGGTAAAGAAGAAAAGCGGCAGCATGGCTGCCGCAGTCCAAAATAGAGAGAACAAACCATGCCTTACCGACTTCATTTGATGGTGTGCGCGGGAACGGGTTGCGTCAGCAACCACGCGCTGGAATTGCGCGATGCGCTGTCGGCCGAGCTGGCCAAGCGCGGTTTGGGCAAAGAGATCGAAGTGGTGACGACCGGCTGCAACGGCTTTTGCGGGGTCGGGCCAATTCTGCTGGTGCAGCCCGACGGCATCTTCTATCAAAAGGTGCAGGTGAAGGATGTGCCGTTGCTGGTCGAGGAGCATTTGGTGAAAGGCCGGCCGGTCAAGTCGCTGATGTTCACGCCGCCGGAGGCCAAAGAGCCGGTGCCGAAGATGCGCGACATCCCGTTTTTCGGCAAGCAGATGCTGGTGGCGCTGCGCAATCGCGGCATGATTGATCCGGAGAAAATCGAGGATTATATCGCACGCGGCGGCTATCAGGCGCTGGCCAAGGCCCTGACCACGATGACGCCGAAGCAGATCATCGAGGAGATCAAGGCGTCGGGCCTGCGAGGGCGCGGCGGCGGCGGTTTCCCCACGGGCATCAAGTGGGAAACCTGCGTGCATGCCCACTCCGACGACGGCGTGCGCTATCTGGTCTGCAACGCTGACGAGGGCGATCCGGGCGCGTTCATGGACCGCAGCATCATCGAGGGCGACCCGCATTCGGTCATCGAGGGCATGGTCATCGGCGCCTATGCCATCGGCGCGCATCAGGGATACATCTATGTCCGCCACGAGTATCCGTTGGCGCTCCGACGGTTCACCATCGCGCTGGATCAGGCCCGCGAGTATGGTCTGCTGGGCAAGGATATTCTGGGCACGGGATTTGATTTCGACATCGAGGTGCATCGGGGGGCGGGGGCGTTCGTGTGCGGCGAGTCCACGGCGTTGATGGCCTCGATCGAGGGCCGCGTCGGCGAGCCGCGCGCCAAATACATCCATACCGTCGAGGTGGGCCTGTACAACAAGCCGACGGTGCTGAACAACGTCGAGACCTTTGCCAACGTGCCGGTCATTATCGAGCGCGGGGCCAAATGGTTTGCCGCCATCGGTACGGAGCACAGCAAGGGGACGAAGGTGTTCTCGCTGGCCGGCCGGGTGAAAAACACGGGGCTGGTCGAGGTGCCGATGGGCCTCTCGCTGCGCGAGTTGATCTTCGACATCGGCGGCGGGATTGCCGACGACGGGGAGTTCAAGGCCGTGCAAACGGGGGGACCGTCGGGGGGGTTTATTCCTGAAGACCTGCTCGACCTGCCGGTGGACTATGAAAAACTCTACGAGGCCGGCTCGATGATGGGCTCCGGCGGCGTCGTGGTCATGGATGAAACGTCGTGCATGGTGGACGTGGCGCGGTTCTTTGTAGACTTTCTCCAGAGCGAATCGTGCGGCAAGTGCACGCCCTGCCGCGAGGGCATCAAGGCGCTGCATGGTATCCTGTCGCGCATTTGCGACGGCAAAGGGAGCGAAGCCGATTTGGCAATGCTGGAAGAGCTGTGCTCGGTCATTGCCGATACGTCGTTGTGCGCCTTGGGCGGCAGCGCGCCAAACCCGGTCCTTACCTCAATTCGCTATTTCCGCAGCGAGTATGAGGCGCATATTCAGGGGAAATGTCCGGCGGGCGTCTGCCGCGCGCTGATTACATTCCGGATCAATGACAAATGCACGGGCTGCCATCTGTGTTTCAAGGCATGCCCGACTTCGGCCGTGTTGGGCGAGCCGAAACAGATGCACACCATCATCCAGGAAAAGTGCATCAAGTGCGGTGCCTGCTATGATGTGTGCAAGTTCGACGCGGTGACGAAGGAATAACGGGTAAAACACCAGGCGGCGCAGGTGGACAACCTGCCCGACCCGATAAGGAAGAGCAATCATGATCAAACTGCGAATTGACGGAAATGAAGTCGAAGTCAATGCGGGAACGCCGCTCCTGAAGGCGGCCCAAAAACTCAACATTGAGATCCCCACTTTGTGCTATTATGAAGGGATCGAGCCGTATGCCGCCTGCCGGGTCTGCATGGTCGAGGTGGTGCGCGGCCGCCGGCGGCGCATGGTCACGGCGTGCAACTACCCGGCCACCGACGGCATCGAGGTGTTCACCGAGAACGAGCGGGTGCGGCGCGCCCGCCGGCTGAATCTCGAAATGCTTCTGGGCCGCTGCTCGGAGGTACCGGTAATTCGGGAGTTGGCCGCCAAATACGGCGTCGAAAAATCCCGCTTCGGCTACGACCCCAAGGAGAAATGCATTCTGTGCGGCTTGTGCGTCCGCATGTGCAGCGACATCGTCAAGGCCAATGTGCTCAGCTTCGCCTATTCAGGCCCGCGCCGCAAGGTCGTCACGCCGTTTGAGCGCGAGATGGCCACCGACGTGTGCATTGCCTGCGGGGCATGTGCGCACGTCTGCCCGACCGGTGCAATCACCATCGAGGACTTGTCGCAGCGGCGCGGCGAAGTGCCCGAAATGCCTCTGGGCCCAAAAACAGCCATCTCGATTCCGTTCCAGCAGGCGGTGCCCAAGGTTCCGTATATTGATCCCGATGCATGCATCAAGATGCAAACGGGCGGCTGCGGCATCTGCGCGCAGGTTTGCGAGCCCGAAGCCATTAACTACACAATGCAGGACGAGGTCGTGGAACTGGATGTCGGCCAGATCCTTGTGGCTACGGGCTACCAGATCTTCGAGGCCTCGCAGATGGCCCAGTATGGCTACGGCAAGCTGGACAACGTACTCTCGGCGCTGGAGTTCGAGAAGATGCTCAACTCGACGGGGCCAACGGGCGGGCGGGTGTTGATGAAAAACGGCAAGGAGCCTCGCGCCATCGGCCTGATTCACTGCATCGGCTCTCGCGACGCCCGCTATCACAAATACTGCTCGCGCGTCTGCTGCATGTATGCCCTGAAGTTTGCCCATTTGGTCAAGGACCGCACCAACGCCGAGGTCTATCAGTTCTACATTGATATGCGCGCCTTCGGCAAAGGCTACGAGGAGTTCTATTCCCGCATCCTCGACGAGGGCGTGAATATGATCCGCGGCAAGGCGGCCGAAGTGGTCGAGGCCACGTGGGGCAACGAGCGCGAGGGCCATCTGTTGGTGCGCTGCGAGGATACGCTCATCGGCAAATTCCGCGAAGTGCCCGTGGACATGGTGGTGCTGTGCGCAGCGATCGAACCGAATGCCGATCAGGACCGTATTGGCCAGATTTTCTCGCTCAGCCGCAGTCCCGACGGCTTTTTCCTCGAACGCCATCCCAAGCTCGATCCGATGGGCACGGTCAACGACGGCATCTATCTGGCCGGCTGTTGCCAGGGGCCTAAGGATATTCCCGACACGGTGGCGCAAGCCCAGGGCGCTGCGGCGCGCATTCTGGCGCTGATCTCCAAGGGCGAAGTGTTCCTCGATCCGATTCGGGCGTGCATAGATGAAAACTTGTGCGGCGGCTGCAAAGTCTGCAACAACCTTTGCCCGTATAGCGCAATTACCTTCGACGACGTAAAGAAGGTCTCGATTGTCAACGAAACCCTGTGCAAAGGCTGCGGCACCTGCGTGGCGGCCTGTCCGGCCGGCGCGATCACCGGCAGCGGTTTCACCGACGAGCAGATTTTTGCCGAAATCGAAGGCATTTTGGCCGACGCGGGAAACAAGTGAGAAGGGATGAGGGATGAAGGATGAGGGATGAAGAGGGAGAAAGGTGATAAATGAGCGAGGATGCCCAAAGGCAGGACCTCCGAAAACGGACAAAACAGTATGCATTAAGAATCATCCGGCTTTATGCGGCCTTGCCAAGACGCAGAGAAGCACAGCTCATTGGTGGTCAAGTGCTGAGGGCGGGGACTTCTGTAGGGGCACACTACTGCGAGGCGTATCGCAGCCGATCGGATGCCGAATTCGTCAGCAAAATGGAAGGTGGGCTTCAAGAACTGGATGAAAGCCTTTACTGGCTTGAACTTTTGGTAGAATCAGGAACTATCCCTATGGCGAAACTTTCAGCCTTGTTGCAGGAAACCAATGATCTGATCTCGATATTTGTTTCCTGCATCAAGCGCGTCAAAGATAGAATGAAGATCAAAACGCAGAAAGGATGAATGAGATGCACAGGAGTCGTTCTACTCATCCCTCATCCTTCATCCCTCATCCCTCTGCATACGAGGAGCAAGGCAAATGCCCTTCGAACCGAAAATCGTAGGTTTCTTGTGCAACTGGTGCTCCTACACGGGCGCCGATCTTGCAGGCGTGTCGCGCATCAAATGGCCGCCAAATGTCCGTCCCATCCGCGTGATGTGCTCCGGACGCATTGACCCGACGTTTATCGTCAAGGCGTTCCGCGAAGGCGCCGACGGCGTCCTGGTCAGCGGCTGCCACCCGGGCGACTGCCACTACTATCAGGGCAATTACAAGGCGCTGCGCCGGTACCATCTGCTCCGGCGCGTTCTCGAACAGTTCGGCATCCATCCCGACCGGCTCATGCTGACGTGGGTGTCGGCAGCCGAGGGTGAACGCTGGGCCAAGGTCACCAACGAGATCACCGAACGCGTGAGGAAACTTGGCCCGCTGCATTTGAAAGATTAGCGACGCATGCGGAAGGATGAATGCGGAAGAAGAAGAATGGATGCGTTCCGGCGTTTCGTATTCATTAATCATCGGTCATCATTAACCTTTGTTTAGCAAGGATATGGAATCATGCCAAAACCCAAAGTAGCACTCTACTGGGCGGCCAGCTGTGGCGGCTGCGAAATCACGGTGGTGGACATCGAGGCGCACATCTTGGATGTCGCCAATGCGTTCGACATCGTCTTCTGGCCGTGCCTGATGGACTTCAAGGTCAAGGACGTCGAGGCCATCGAGGACGGCGGCATTTTTGTAACGCTTTTCAACGGCGCCATTCGCAATAGCGAGCAGGAGCACCTCGCCAAACTTTTGCGCCGCAAGTCCAAGGTGCTTGTGGCCTTCGGTTCCTGCGCCCACGAAGGCTGCATTCCCGGTCTGGCCAATGTGACCAACCGCGACGAAATCTTCAAGACCGTCTATCACGAAACGGTCTCCACTGACAATACCAAGGGGGTTCTGCCCCAGCCCAAAACCGAGGTGCCGGAAGGTGTGCTCGAAATCCCCGAGTTCTGGAACAAGGTCTGCGCGCTCGATCAGGTGGTGGACGTGGACTACTATGTGCCCGGCTGCCCGCCGCAGTCCAATCAGGTATGGGCCGTGCTCGACCATCTGATCCAAGGGAAGCCTTTGCCGCCCAAAGGCTCGATTTTGGGCGCGGGGCAGAAGAGCTGTTGCGACGAATGCCCGCGCGTGCGCAAGGAAAAGAAACTCAAACGGTTTTACCGCACCCATGAAATCATCCCGAATCCCGACGAATGCCTTCTGGATCAAGGTCTTCTGTGCATGGGGCCGGCGACGCGCGACGGCTGCGGGGCCAAGTGTGTCAAGGTGGGCATCCCCTGCCGCGGTTGCTACGGCCCGCCGCCCGGCTCGCACGACATGGGCATGAAGATGATCAGCGCGCTGAGTTCGGTCATTGATTCCGAAGACCCCGCGGAAATTGACCGCATCATTGCCACAATCGCCGACCCTGTCGGCACATTTTACCGGTTCAATCTGGCACACTCGATTCTCTATCGTGTGCAGGATGATGTGAAAGAAAAGAGACCTTAGACTCTCGACGATAGACTCTTGACTATGGCGGTCATGGGTCGTCCACAGTTTATTCGGAGGAATAGAAGTGAAACGCTACACCATAGATCCGGTCACGCGCCTTGAAGGGCACGGCAAGATTGAAATCTTCGTCAACGACGACGGCGAGGTAGAGAACGCGTATTTTCAGGTTCCGGAGCTGCGCGGATTTGAGCGGTTTTGCGTCGGCCGGCCTGTCGAGGAAATGCCGCGCATCACCACACGCCTGTGCGGGGTGTGTCCCGAAGCGCATCACATGGCGGCGGCCAAGGCCTGCGACGCCGTATATCACGTCGAGATTCCACCGGCGGCGAAGAAATTGCGCGAATTGCTCTACTCGTTTTTCTTCACCGCCGACCACACGGTGCACTTCTATGCGCTGGCCGGCCCGGACTTTGTCTGCGGCCCCGATGCACCGCCTGCCGAACGCAACATCCTCGGCCTGATTGCCAAGGTCGGTCTCGACGCCGGACTCAAGGTCATCCAGTGTCGCGCACGCTGCCAGGAAATGATTGAAAAACTGGGCGGCAAGAAGATTCACCAGGTTACTTCGATTCCCGGCGGCGTCACCGTCGGACTGACCAAGGATGACCAACAAAAGGCGATAGATTACGCCAAGCAGAACATCGAGTTTGCCAAGTTCACGCTTAAGGTGCTCGAAGACGTCGTCCTCAAAAACAAGGCCTATCTCGACCTCATTCTCGGCGACGCCTACAAGCACGAAACCTACTACATGGGTTTGGTGGACGCAAACAACAAGGTCAACTTTTACGACGGCAAGGTCCGTGTCGTCGGGCCCGACGGCACGGAGCATTGCAAATACTCCCCCCACGAATACCGAGAATATATCGCCGAGCGCGTCGAACCTTGGACCTACCTCAAGTTCCCTTATCTGAAAAAGGTGGGCTGGAAGGGCTTTGTGGACGGCAAGGACAGCGGCGTTTATGTGGCCACACCGCAGTCGCGCCTCAATGCCGCCGACGGCATGGCCACGCCGCTGGCGCAGGCCGAATATGAAAAGATGTTCGAGACCCTGACGGGCGACAAGTCGGGCAAAAAGCCCATCCACGCGCGGCTGGCCACGCATTGGGCGCGCGTCATCGAGTTGATGTATGCCGCCGAGCGCTCGCTCGAACTGGCGCAAGACCCGGAAATCACCAGCGACAAGATCCGCACGATCCCCACGGCCAAACCCGACGAGGGCATCGGCACCGTTGAAGCGCCACGCGGAACGCTCACGCACCACTATTGCACGGACGAGAGGGGCATCCTGACCAAAGTCAATCTGGTGGTCGGGACAACCAACAATTATGCGCCGATCGCCATGTCGGTCAAACGTGCGGCCCAGAAACTGATCAAGAAGGGCGCGGCCGTGACCGACGCACTGCTCAACATGGTCGAAATGGCGTTCCGGCTTTATGACCCGTGCTTTGGCTGCGCCACCCACACACTCCCCGGCCAGATGCCCCTGATTGTTACGATCCGCGACATGGCCGGCAACGTGAAGCAGGAATTCCGCCGCGATTGACAGCCGGAGAACGGGCGTCCGGCTCCTTTCAATCCTGCTCCTTTTCGATTTCCGCCAGATTTGCCGCGGTGCCGCGGTGTGCCCATTGGTTTTTTGCTTTACAGATGCAGGCGCACCGCATTATCGCTTAAACGAACACTGGCGGGAGTGGCGCGCGTGCATCTGGGTCTTTTCGGCGGCACCTTTGATCCGCCCCATATCTGTCACACGCTGTTCTGTCTCTACGTGCTCGAAATGACGGACGTGGAGCGAATTCTCTGGGTGCCGTGCGCGGACCATCCGTTCGGCAAACCGGCAACCGCGTTCGAACACCGGCTGGCCATGTCGCATTTGGCGGCGCGGGCGCTGGGCCCGCGGGTGGTGGTGTCCGACCTCGAAGCCTCGCTGCCCCGCCCCAGCTATACGATTCACACCGTCGAGGCACTGCTTCGCCGACAGCCCGACGCACAAATTTCGCTCTTGGTCGGTTCCGACATTTTGGATGAGTTGGAGCGCTGGGAACGGATCGAGGACTTGCGGCGGCTGACGCGGCTGACCGTAGTGCCGCGGGGAGGGTTCTCCGTCGCAGACGATGCGTTGCCCTTTGCATTGCCGCAACTGAGCAGCACGGATGTCCGTGCGGCTCTGGCCGAAGGAAAGTCGGCAGAAGCGGTTCTGAGCCCGGCGGTCTTGGATTACATTCGGCGCCACGGCTTGTATGGAATTGGACAAAAAGCAATCGCTTTGGAAAACAGCAAGGAACAACCGGCATGATCTGTCCGATTTGACCAATCCGTCCGCTCCAAGGGAAGGAAGGTGGCAAAATGGGCAAGGCAGTCATTCAAGTCGAAGGGCTGTCCGTCACGTATAAAAAGGGATTTCGCCGGCAGCCTGTGCGCGCGGTGCGCGACCTGAGTTTCACGGTGGGCGAAGGTGAAGTCATCGGCTTTCTCGGCCCCAACGGGGCGGGAAAATCCTCGACCATCAAGGCGATGATGGGGTTTCTGTTTCCCAGCGCAGGGCGAATTGAGGTGCTGGGCCATCCGGCCGGCTCGACCGTCGCCAAGCGCCACTTGGGCTATCTGCCCGAAGTAGCGCTGTATTATCCGTTTATGAAACCGCGCGAACTGCTTTGGCTGTATGGCGGCCTCGCGGGTCTGCGGTCGTACGAATTGGAGCAGCGTATCCCGCAGGTGCTGGAGATGGTGGGTCTGGCCGGCCGCGAGAACGCGCTGTTGAAAACTTTCTCGAAGGGAATGCAACAGCGGCTGGGAATCGCACAGGCGCTCATCGGCGACCCGGCGCTTCTGATCTTCGACGAGCTGTCGTCGGGACTGGACCCGATCGGGCGGCGCGATCTGCGGCAGATCCTGCAGCAATTGAAGCAGGAAGGAAAAACGATCTTCTTTTCCTCGCATGAGCTGTCCGAGGTCGAGATGCTTTGCGACCGGATTCTAATCATCAACCACGGGCGAAAAATCCTCGAAGGGCCGCTCGAAGACCTCATCCGGCCGTGGGGCAACTTCGAGATCGAGTTCAAGGTCAAGCCGGACGGCGGGGCGTTGCCGCCGTTGCCAAGACCGCCCGAAGAAACCGGCGACGGCGTTTTGCGCCTGCATCTGACGCCCAACGACCAGCCGGCACGTTTGCTCCGCGAACTGGTTCTGGCTGACTGCGAAATTGTTGAATTCCGCAGCGAACGCAGCTCGCTGGAAAAGGAGTTCATCCGGATTATTCAGGAAGACGACGCCCACGCGGCGTGATGAGGAACGGGCGCGACGTACAGTCCGACCCGTCGGACTTGTTCGACAACGGGGCTGATGTTTCTGACTGTTCTTTCTGAATCGCCCAAAGTGGCCGGGAAAGCCCGCATGATCGAATGGTTGTCGGGAATTCTGCGTTTCAAGGAACCCTACCATATTGTCGTGGACGTGCAAGGTGTCGGCTATGGGATGGATGTGCCGGCGAGCACGTTCGAGCGGCTGCCGGAGGTCGGCTCTCCGGTGGAGCTGCACACGTACTACTACGTGCGCGAGGATGAAAGGGCACTGTTCGGATTTCTCACGCCCGAAGAGCGCACAGTGTTCGAGATTTTTATCAACACTTCGGGCATCGGGCCCAAAACCAGTCTCGGCATTTTGTCGTCGGTGCCAATCGGCGAGTTTGCGCGGGCAGTCATGGAGAACGACCTTGCGGCGCTGATGAAAGTGCGCGGCATCGGGCGCAAAACCGCCGAGCGCCTTGTGGTCGAGCTGCGCGACAAGATGAAATCGTTCATGCTGGGGTTGGAATCGCGCGGAATGGCGCTGGAGAAGCCGTCGCCCGAAGCCGCGGATGCCATTGCGGCGCTCGTTCAGCTGGGCGCGCGGCCGGCGGTGGCAGCGCGGGCCGTTCGCCGCGCCGTCGAGATTCTCGGCCCCAAGGCCAGCGGCGAGGAACTTCTCCGCGAGGCGCTGAAACACCGGTGAGATTCCCTTGCGGGAAGGACAAAGCAGTTCTGGAGAACCCCTTAACATGCCCTTTGACAAATCCATCCTCTCGCCCTTTCCCGAAGAAGCCGACCGGCAGGAAGACCGCCGAATCCGTCCGGCCAACTGGCAGGAATTCAGCGGCCAGACCAAGGTCGTCGAGAAACTGCGCATCAGCATCGGCGCGGCCAAGGCGCGTGGCGAGCCCCTCGACCATGTCCTGCTCTACGGCCCGCCCGGTCTGGGCAAGACCACGCTCGCCCAAATCATCGCCAACGAAATGGGTGTGGCAATCAAGTCCATTTCGGGCCCGGTCATCGAGCGCAAGGACGACTTGGCCTCGATTCTCACCGATCTTCAGGAAGGCGACGTTTTATTCATTGATGAAATTCACCGGCTCAACCGCATCGTCGAGGAGTGTCTCTACCCGGCCATGGAGGATTTCCGCATAGACATCGTGCTGGATAAAGGCCTCCATGCGCGCACGCTGCGGATTGACCTCAAGCGCTTTACGCTGGTCGGGGCGACCACGCGGGCCGGCATGATCACGGGGCCGCTTCGCAGCCGCTTCGGCATCACCGAGCGGCTCGAGTTCTACACGGTCGCCGAGATCGAGGCGATCCTGCGGCGGTCGGCGAAGATTCTCAACGTCGCGCTCGACGAAGACGGCGCCCGCGAGATCGCCCGACGCTCGCGCGCAACGCCCCGCATCACCAACCGCCTCCTGCGTCGTGTCCGCGACTATGCCACCGTGCTCGGCGACGGCACGATCACGCGTGAGATCGCCGCAAAGGCGCTCGACCACCTCGAAGTGGACCATCTGGGCCTCGAGACGGTGGACCGCCACCTGCTGCGCACGATCATCGAAAAGTTCAACGGCGGCCCGGTCGGCCTTGGCACCATCGCCGTGGCCGTTCAGGAAGATGAAGACACCATCGAGGACGTGATCGAGCCGTATCTGATCCAGATTGGTTTTCTCAAACGCACGCCGCGCGGGCGTGTGGTTGCCAAAGCCGCGTATGACCATTTGGGATTGCGGTTCGACCGGCCGGAGGATTTTGACCTGTTTTAGAACGGGTTTAGTACGCAACGAAGTCTTCAATGAATGGCTTGCCACAGCAACCGGGCTCCAAATCCACACAGCATCAGTCCGCCAAAAATGTTCACCGCTCTCAGCGCGGCAAGACTGACAAAGCGCCGGCCGAAGTGAAGCACCGTCGTGATGAAGACCACCCAGCTGGCGCAACCGACCGGCACGGAGACCGCCAGCCACAGATAAGCCCACGGATTGGCCGCCGCCGAGTTGCCCACCACCGAACTGAAACTCAGCCATGCGGCCATCGAAAGCGGGTTGCCCGCCATCATGGCAAGGCCGATGGTGTAGCACCGAAGCGGCGAGGCCGACGCGCCCAACCTGTCCGACGCGTCTGACTGCCCCCCAAGGATTTCCCGCGGCACGCCCTTCCACCGCAGCGCATCGCGGATGGCCATCAGACCCAGAGCCTCCAGCATCACAACTCCCATCGCCAGAAGCACCGTTCTCACCGCCGCATATTGCACCAGATGTGCAACGCCAAGACAGACCAGCGCAAGATACACCGCGTCGGCGGTCACTGCGCCCATGCCCAGCGGAAACGCCTCGCGATAGCCCGAGCGCAGTCCCCGCCGGATGATTTCAATATTCACCGGCCCGATGGGCATGGCCACGCCGAGGCCGATTCCAAATCCCGTCGCCATTATCGCCCAAGCGTCGCTCATGAAGGAGCACGTTGGACTATCGGGGCGGCCCTGCAAGAAAAATTTCCACTATACAAAGCCGCCGCCGCTGGGTTCAGATGAAAACCGTCCGGGAGATTCCGCGACCGCCGACTCATTTTCCTGCACGGGAGCGCACACTATGTCGGGTACATTTCAGCCGGAACTGATCATTGCGGGATTGGTGCTGTGCTTGTTCGGCTGGACACTCTACTGGGCGGGGCTGCGGCTGATGGGCGCGCTGTGCGGAGCCGTCGCCGGCATTGCTCTCGCCGCGGTTGCTGTTTTGTTTCTGGCGGGTGAAAACCGCACAGCCTTGATGTGGGGCTGCGCCGTCGGCGGTCTGATTGGCGCCGTTCTTGGCGTGTATCTGATTGTTCGTGCCCACTATCTTTTGTTTTTCTTTACGGGCGCTGTTGCCGGCTTGGCCACCGCATGGGTGTTCGAGACGGCTTGGCTGGCGTGGGTGCAACAATACATCGCCGGCACTTTGGGACAAATCGCCTACTACGGCGCCTTCACTCTTGTCGGCGGGTTGGTGATCGTGCTTTCGCACCAGTTTATTGTCACATTATTGACGGCGTTTGCCGGCACGGGGCTGTTTATGCTGGGCATCCCGCCGCGCTATGCGGTCTGGCTTTGCCTGCCGGTGTTTGTGACCTCGCTGGTTGTGCAGACCGGCGTTCTTCGCGCCTTGGGGTTCCGCCGCCCGCCGCCCATGCCCGCCCAAGGCCCTCCTCCGCAAAGATGATCCGCACGGCAATAATAACCCCAACAGGTTCTGCGATGCTTGCAACTACCCGCGGCGCGCAAGATGCGAACCATCTCCGCCTCTACGCGGTTACGGCACCCACGTGTAGGGATCGCCGACGCCTTGCGCGCCGGTTACATCCGACCCGACGCCGAAGTTGGGGCCTTTCCCCGCGATGAAGTTGACCGGCACTCTGCCGCCGTGCCGGTAAATATCGCCCCAGCTCACCGTCCCGTTGGTCGGATCATACGGAAGGGCATAGCGCGTGTAGGGATAGCCGGCGCCACCTCCGCCGCCCGTGTCATCGGCCGAATCCGGCCCATAGCTGACAGCCACCCACTCGGTCTTCTGCGGGTTTGTAACCGGCGGCCCCACATAGCCCACATGCACCTGCAAATACGGATCGAGCAGCGCCGAATCGCCGCCGGGATGAATGGCGTCGCTGTGTGTGCCGATGCAGACAAAAGCATCGGTGACCGGTGTGGTCAGGTAAGCCACGGGCGTGCTCAGGGCAATCCAGAAATAGCCCGGCGCGGGCGCCGTCCGCGAACCCGCCCCCACCCACGAATGCCAATAGGGAATGGCGTTCCAGTCCACGCGATACGATTCGAGGGCGTTGGCCAGCGAGCGCATATCCGCCTGAACGCGCGCAACCTTTGACCGCGTTTGCGCCTCGAGGAAATTGGGAATCGCGATCGCTGCAAGGATGGCAATAATTGCCACGACAATGAGCAGTTCGATCAAAGTGAATCCGGTCCGTACGCCTGTGTTTCTCATGGGTGCAACCTCCTGTTGTCTGCGGCGTTGTCTTTTACTGATTGTCTCGTATCGAATCGCCTTTGCGATGTCAATCGCAATCCCGATAAAAGGGAAAAAACAATAGGTGGGGGAGACAAAAGCGGGCAAAAAAAAACATGGGAGAGCTTCGCCTTCCTGTCGCGGTTGCGTGCTCGCACGGAACCGTTCTCAGCGGAAGGCCCGCTCTCCCGAAAACCATCCGTCCGCGATAAACCATGCGGAACTATTGCTTGGCTGCCACGTCGCCTTTGGCTTTGGTTATGCCCATCAAAAGAGCCAGAACGATCAGCGCCACGGCCACGCCAATCAGCACCTGCAGGCCCGACTGTACCGATCCACCCGCGCCGGCTGCGATCTTGCCGATCAGCTGCACAAAGAACACCGCACCGGCCAGACCTACGGCGAAGATGATTCCGAAGACACTGCCATAGACCTTCGGATCGAACTTCGAGAATGTCACGCCGACAATGGTCGGGAAGCACGGCGCGCACGCCAAGCCGATCAGCGCCACCAGCACCCATGCCAAGCCGACGCTGCCGCTCTTGGTCATGATGAACAGGACAATGGCTGCCAGAAGCCCCATGCCCGCCACAACCTTGTCGCCAACGCGCGTAATCGCCGGAATCTGCGAGGCAATCAGACGGCCAACCATCATGGCAATGGCGAACATGGACATCATATAGTTAGCCTTGGCTTTGACGGCGTCCTCGGTAATGTTGGGCGTTTTCTTCAGTACCTCTGATGCATACGAGCTAACCCACGTGCCCATCGAAACTTCGAGGGCGATGTAGAAGAACAGCGCCAAAGCCGACACCCACACGGCTATCTGGCCCAGAAGCCCCGCCGCCTGCGAGAATTGGAATCCCGCCGAGGACACCGGATACTCGGCAATGATCGCCAAAATGACGGGAAGCAAAACTATGACCGCCAGAACGGTCACATTGGTCGAATAGGCGCCGGGGTTGCTGTTGAACAGCAGTCCGGTCAGAAGCGGCGTGATGAAAAAACCCAGCCCGAAAAAGATATTGCCGAAATTGCTGGCCGCCGCCGGATTTTTCCCTCCAAACAACACCACCGGGATCAGCGTGTTGCCGGCGGTGTTGCAGCACATCGCCCCGATTCCCAGAAGAATGCAGGCCACCATGGCCATGCTATAGGACGTTGCGCGCGACAAAAGGAAAATACACACTGCCGTCACTACAAAGCCCAAAATGGCGATCGGTTTGTAGCCCAACTTGTCGCACAAAAGACCGGTAACAAGCGACATGATCAGGCAGGCAAACATGAACGTGGAGCCCAACTGTCCGAATTGCGCGTCCGTGATGCCCAAATGCGGCACCAGATGCACTTTGAGCGCACCCAACAGGGCAAAACTCATTCCCAAGCCAAACACACACAACAATGCCACGACTGCTGCCAACTTCTTCATGGTTCCGTTCTCCTTTCCAAGTGAGATTCATCGGCCCGAATTGCGTCGCGTTCGCTGGCCGCCGCTCCCGCCGGCATCACCGAAGCTGAGCCGGCCCGAGGGCTGCCCGGCCAACGCTCTGATACCCATTTCAACGTCGTTCTGCCGGAAACGTCTCCGCACCCCCTCTGCACTATGTAATGTGAATTCAAATGGTTTGGCCCGCTGCTGGAACCTTGGCGGTCAGTTTATGGGACGTGGGTTTGCCGTCAAGCAAAATATGGAGACGCCGAACGCGCGGCGATCTGGGGGCAAATGCGACCAAGGTGTCTCGATCAAAACTTCGGCCGCAATCGTGCGCGACCATCCCTTTTCTTGCAGGCAAGATGCCCGTGCTGCATAGCGGCTACGGTTTCGGCCTCCATGTTAGCCGGGCGATCTGAATGCCCTTGAGCGAGGGCAGAAGCGCCGCGATGTAGTATTGCCCCTCGTGCAGAAGGATTTCCGGCGCGGCCACCGGCAGCGTGCACACAAAATGGCGGTCGTCGTCCACGCCGAAATCCATCGGGTCCTTCGAGACATAAACGCTGGTTTGCGCCTTCACGCCATAGCGTTGCGTGCGGAACAAATAGAACAGACCGTCTCGCTCGACCACAAACGGGCATTCGGCGGAGTAGGGATCAGTCCCCGCCCGTCCGCCGAAGGCCACGATCTTCGACTCGCTCCACGCAGTCATGTCCGGCGAGGTGCGGCAATAAACCGCCCCTTTGCGCTCCGGATACGCCGTGTAGTAGCAATGCCACAGATTGCCGATGCGGATGACCATGGGGTCGCGGGTGTTGTTGCCGGGGCCTTCGCCAAACATGCCGGTCCGGCCGTCGGGGCCAACCACGCGGACAAACGTCTTGCCGTCGGTACTGCGGGCGCGGCAGATGTGCTCCCAGTCGCCGTAAAACAGGTGATAGACGTCGCCGACTTTGATGACGTGAGGCGCCTGAAGGCCGCCGGTCGTTTCGCCGACCTTCGGATCGGCCTCTAGGGCAATGCCCATCGGCTTCCAGTCGCGGTCGGTCAGGCGTGCGCCTTCCCAGCGATGAAAGAGCCGCGTGCGCCCGCCGCAGTTGGTGCCGCGGATGCACGACCACAGTTGCCACGTGCCATCGGCGGCCTGCCAGATGGAAAAGTCCACCGGCTGCTGCTTCGGATTGGTCAGGGGGCCAAGGTCGGGATCGCCGGCCACCTGCCACCAATTGCCGTCAATGGCGGGGACGAGCACGGCGGGAGCAGGGAAGGCGGGGCTGTGCGCAAACGCAAACAACACAACTGACACCACGGCTGTCCGGAAGCATCGGGCGGGCATGGGCATTCTCCTTGTCCTCAATCCAAAATATCGAACCGGTCGAACAGGCCGGTCGGCTTTTCGGGTTTGATTTCGACGTGGGTCACTTTTGCCGCACGCGGCCCTGTGCGGAGAGCCTTTTCAAGTTCCGCCAGCGCTTTCTCGTCGCCTTCGGCAACCAGTTCGACGCGGCCGTCGGGGAGGTTTTTCACCCAGCCGCTGAGTTTCAATTGCTGCGCGCGCAGCTGGACAAAGTTGCGGAACCCCACGCCCTGCACGCGCCCCGAAACAAAGGCGCGGAATGCCGCTGCAGCCGCCGGGCCCCCTTTGCCCGGAATCTCGATAATCAGCGTAATGGAAGTCCCCTCCTTGGGCAACAACGCCTTGTTCGCATGATGCTTGCTCTGGTCGGTGGCCGACGGCAGTGGATTCTGGATGAGCACGCCCGGGTCTTGATGATGCAGCGAGATGATGTTCTTGACAATGGCCACCTGCGGCACGCGCCGGCCGGTTGCCGGGTCTTCCACTTCTTCCGAACCGATGTAGGTCCACAGGCAATGCGGCATGGTCTCGGTGGTGACGGCGTCTTTGACAAAGTCTTCGACGCGGCGCACGTGCTCCCTGCCGCCGTCGTTCCATCGCACCCAGAGAAGAACGGCCTGACCTTCGGGCAGAGTGTGGCGGCCGTCGGGAAGGTCGGCGGCAGGCTTGCCGCGGGCAAGCCCCAGCTGCCGGCAGGCGGCCAGAATGTCTTCGGGTTTGGGCTGGAGGACAAACAGAGACTCATAGGTTTTTCCGCCCTCGCACGTTGCCGCATATTCGAGAACGCCTTTGAGTTCTTTGGCGTAAATGTCCTGCTTGGCCACTTTGCCGGCGATTTCAATGCGGCGCTGGTCGGGAAACACGCGAAGCCCCCCGACTTCTGCTGAATTGGCCACAGCAAACGCGGCAACCAACACCAGCGCCCCAAACAGGCGCACAGCCGACGGCCAGAGACAAGGTTGCTCCGGATATTGTCCCCGTGGGTTCATGAGAGTTCCACCTCCTTTTCAGACAGAATTCACGCTAAGGTTTTGTTGCAGTCCTTCAAGTCCAAATTGAGGAAACATGGTTCCACGGGAGAAGCGCCCGAGAAATAGCCGATTCCCAAACTGCGGTTGAAATTCAGATTTTAGCTCCGATAGATTTTAATTTTGCTGGTCTATTATGGTTTGTAGGATTTTGGATTTTGGATTGAAGAACCCGCCGAACTGTTTTTCTTCGGTTGTATTGCGCTGGGAGTTTTCGAATATCGTGGGACAGGGTTTGGCGATGTTTTGATGAATCACAGGACAATGGGAATGACCGGTTTCGCCCATGAGTCGTGAGCAGGGCAATTCGATTGCAAAAGTTTCGCGCCGCCGCGCCCTTGGGTATTTGGGGGCGTGGGCGGTTGCAACGGGCGGCGGCGTTTTTGCAGGCGAAGCCCCCCCGTCGCCGGCTCCGCACGGTGCGGCGTTCGAGCCGATGTCCTCCGCCCGGCCTTTCACGCTCGGCTTCATTCGTCCCGAAGCGTTGGAGCCGTTGAGCGCAACATGGTTCCGGCGGCTGCAACGGTTTCTCGACAGCGATGTACCGTTTCGCGAGGCGCTGAAGCGCGAAGGCTACGGGTCGGTCGGCTTGGTGGCCGCCGAAGGCTTTAACGACCTCGTGCGGCGGATGGAAGTGGCGCCGGGATTGGACTGCGTGTTTTGTCCTGCGCTGGCTTACTGCCGACAAGTTGGCGACTATGCTGTGGTATTTCAACTGCGGGGGCCCAACGATCGCGGGCGGGACAAGTATATTTTTCAGTTCGGCGTGATCCTCGTCAACCGGCATCATCCTCTGTATCGTGCCCCGCGATCGCGCGACGAGCAGGTGCCGCGCCGTCTGATTGCGCGCCACTTCGTCAGCGAACCGGTCGCATTGGTCAGCCCCTATAGCGCGGCCGGATATGTTTATCCGTGTCATGAGTTGTTCAAGGCGGGGATTCGGGCTGTGCCCGGCCAGCCTATCTTCTGCGGCTCTTCCGAAGAAGTGGTGAAGATGGTTCTCAGCGATGTCGTCGGCATGGGCGCCTGCGAGCAAGGGGTTGCCGAAGACCTTTTGCGGCGATACGCCATTCCGACGCCCCCGGAGCAGCTGTATGATGTGCTTCTGACGACGCCCGGATCACCGACCGATCCCGTGGTGTTCCGGCGACGCTTCAGTCCCGACCGCTCGGAGTTGGGCCGGCGGCTGAAGGACCTACTGGGGCGCTTTTTCAGCGCCGACCGTCCGGGTGCGATTCGCTTGGAAGACAGCGAAGACAGTGCGTTTGCCGCCTTGCGCGCCGCATGGAACGAATTCGAAACCCTCAGCGCAGAGACCGACGCCCTTGAAACGCGTTGACCGAACCAATTTGGCCCTGATGGCGGTAATCGCCCTGTTTGCGGTTTTTGCGCTTGGCCTGCTGTTCTGGCTCAAGGGCCGGTTTGAGCGCGAGCGGGAGGAAACGATTGCTGCCGTAACGCGACACTTTTCGCCGGCCGTGCTGGGATTGCCCGACGACCTTGAGCGGACGTTCCGGTTCGCTGATCTCGAACAAATCTATGCCACCCTGATCCCGCACAACGCTTACGTTCGTGACATTGTGGTAACCAAGCGCATTGCCGGACGCGGCGAGCGGATCGTGCTCCCGTTTCAGTATTCGCTCCTGCACGCGGACTGGCAGGCCCGCCTGTCGCGCCTCGAACGCCATCCGCTCTCCAGCGGCGACATCGAGTATGGGGCGATCTATTTCGACTTCGACCACTCGCGGTTGAATTCGGTGCGACTGGCTATCGGCTCGCTGGCCGTGTTATTGGTTTTGGTGCTGGCCGTGGTGGCACGGCGACTGTATGTGCAGGAAGCGGCTCTGACCCGAACGACCGTCGAACTGGAGGAAAAGAAGCGCGAATTGGTCGAATTGGAGCGGCTGTCGTTGGCCGGCAGGCTGTCGGCCAATATTTTTCACGACATCCGCAAGCCGCTGCTGAACATCCGGCTGGAGGTCGAGGAGATCGAAGCGGCCGGACCAGCCGCGGAGGACCTGCGCGGGCGCACAGCCGCCATTCGCCGCCAAGTCGAGCTGTTTTTCAACATCTTGCGCGACCTGAACATCGAGCGGTTCATCCGCGGCGACCAAGCCGGTGCGGAATTTGTCTCAGTCAACGAATTGCTCGAACGGTCCTGCGCTCTCGTGCGCTATGAGCGCGGCGGCGTCGAGGTGGTCGCGAACTTCACCCCTAATCTTCCGCCGGTTTATGCCTTCCCTTATCGTCTGATGCAGGTGTTCTCGAATATTATCCTCAATGCCTATCAAGCCATGGGCAGCCAAGGCCGCCTTACCCTGACAACCCTGCAAGAGGGCGGCGAGGTGGTGGTGCGAATTGCCGACACCGGGCCGGGCATCCCGCCTGAGCATTTGCCGCGAATCTTTGAACCATTTCACTCGACGCGGCAGAATAGCGGCGGATCAGGTCTGGGGCTGTATATCTCCAAAGGAATTGTGGAGGATATGGGCGGGCGGATTGCCGTGGCGGCAACGGGACCTGAAGGAACCTGTTTTGAAGTCCGACTGCCGGTCGGACGCGCGCCTTCCGACGCATGACGGACGGCGCGCCGTCCATTGGGACATCAACCCGGGCAGCGGCTTTGGCGGATTTCTTATTCCACCGTGATGGTCTGGTCATTGGCGTGGTTGCCAACGAGGAGCCGAAGGGCGGGAGTGGTTTCGATCTCGCGCAACCGGAGGCGAAAGGCAAGGAGCGCGGTGCCGGTCGTGCTCAGCTGGCCGATTGTTCGGTCGCGATACTGTTCGTAGAGCTGGCGCAGCCGCGCAACAGGCATTTTGCGTTTGCGGCTTTCCTGAATGGCTTGCAGAAACAACCCGCGGCTTTCCTCCAAATGACCCGACCGCAAATAGTCAAATCCAAGGAAGACAAACGCTTCGGTCGGACCGTTTTTCCGAAAAATCTTGCCAAACAGACGGTGAATGCCTTGTCGGGGGAACACTTCGGCAAACAAGTTTTTCTGACAATAAAGGCTGCGGATGATCTTTGCATTGTCGGCATAGACCTGTATGATGCGGTTGAAGATTTTTTCGAGCTGGTTGAACATAAAGCGTGCCTCGGTCATTTCGCCGGCCAGTTCGCGAGTGTCGTTGGCGAACTCGCGGGCGAGGCGGCGAAACAGCTTCCGAATGGTCACGGGCAGGTGGTCGCGGCGGTTGGAGTTCTTTAATCCGCTAATCAGGCGATTGAGCCGCTGGATATTGTAGTTTTCCCGCAGCCGCAGGTTTTCCTTCGCTTTCAGGAGCGTATGGAACAACACGCCGAAATACAGGTCGAAAAACGCCTGCAGAATACGCTCGGTTTCGCCGTGCTCGCTCTCGCGAAAGAGTTTGTGGCACAAGTCCTTGACTTTGCGCAGGTGGTTTTCGATGAGATGATCCATGTCGTTGAAACGAAAGCCCTGTGCACGCCTGCGCGCCCGACGCGACAGTTCGCGGAACATTTTCAGCCCCCGATAAAACGAAAGGATCAACTCGAGGCGCTCGAGGTTCTTCTGCCGCTCCTGAAGCGGCGACAATACCGGCACATCGTTGGGATGGGCACTGGGCTTGTCCGTCATCTCTTCCCTGCCTTTGAACAGGCATTGAGGCTATCGCCGGCAAGCGGCGTTGCCGTTTCAGCCGACCGCCGGACCGGTCAGTCCGTTCCATTGAATCGCAGCGCGCGATGGCCGGTGAACACATCGGGATGCACCCACCAGTCGCCGCCGGTGCCGCGGCGAACGACCCGCGCGGCCTCGTCTTTGCCTTCGCCCTGCGTATAAGCAAGGATTAAACCGCCCGTAAGGGTCGAGCCGGCCGCATATAGAAACTTGGCGGGCGTATAAACCAGAGACACCAGACCGCTGCCGGTTCCGAGAAGCACTTGGCGCGGTGTGCTGCTTTGTTCAAAGCTGGGCGCGGCAAAACCTGTCGAGGGCGTAAAAGCCAGCGCACATGCAATGCAGAACAGAAGCAAAACGGAATGGAACTGGCGCATGATCCTCACTTCCTTTTCAAGGACTACAATCGGGTATTTGGCCGCGCTCTGCAACCAAAAAAACCTGACCCGCGCCGGAATGGGGACTTCTTCCAAAATCGGGAGAAGATCATTCGATCATGCTGTGGCTTTATTTTGGCTGGAAGGGTGAAAAGGCCTGAGGCCGCACCCTTGTCATTATGCACAAATCGCCGGACCTTTGACTGCGGCAGCCGTGCTGCCGCTTTTTTGCCAAATTCAAACCCACCCAGTGGGGGTTCTTTCCTCAGCGCCGATACTTTGACTGAAGACAGATGATTTCAGCAAAGCGGCAGCATGGCTGCCGCACTCCAAAGCCCTTGGGGGGTGCCCTGCATCACGCGGCGGTCTTGCTTGCGCTCGGCAGAAGCGTTTCCCGTTTTCGGGAGAAGCACCCAGCCGGGAATGCGGTATGACATAGACGTTGACGGTGCGGGCGGAAAACCAGAGAAATGTTCCATTGGCAGCGGCACAGAGCCGGCTGCTTTTAAGGGGTTATTTCGTGGGCATTCGACTGGCCAAAACGGCAGGGTTCTGCTGGGGCGTCCGGCGCGCCGTCAATCTGGCTCTTCATGTGGCTCATGAGCGCGCACAGCGCATCCTGACCTTTGGCCCTCTCATTCACAACCGGCAGGCGCTGGACCTGCTTCGTACCAAGGGCATCGAACAAATGCCGAAGGAGCCGGACTGCCGTGGCGGCGGACCGATTCTGATTCGCGCCCACGGCGTAACGCCTGAGGTCAAAGAGAACCTTGTGGCGCGCGGGTTCGAGGTCATTGACGCCACCTGTCCGCATGTGGCGCGCACGCAGCGCATCGTCGAGCGCCAGGCCGCCGAAGGTTTCCATATTCTTATTGTCGGCGATCGCGGGCACGCCGAGGTCGAGGGCCTGTTGGGTTATTCTCACGGGCGGGGCATGGTGATCGAGAACCCTGAGGATGTCGAAACGCTGCCCGACGGATTGGAAAAGGTCTGCGTGGTGGCGCAAACCACCCAAGGGGGCGACCGCTTCGAGCGCTGCGTCGAGGCGGTTCGACGCCGCTTTGAAAACGTCAAGGTGTTCAACACCCGTTGCAGCGACACCAACAACCGTCAGTCGGAGCTGTTTGAATTGGCGCGCCAGGTCGAGGCCGTGATCGTTGTTGGCGGGCGGGGCAGCGCCAACACAACGCGGCTGGCGGAATTGTCGCGCGAGCGCGGTGTGCCGACGTGGCATATCGAAACGGCGGACGAGTTGCCTTTGGATGTGCTCGAGCAATACAACGAAATCGGCGTGACGGCCGGGGCTTCGACGCCCCACTGGATCATCGAGCAGGTGGTGGACCGGCTGGAGGGGTTGCAGCGGCGGCGACGGCCGCTGGCGTGGCGGGCGGCGTCTGCTCTGGTACGGCTTCTGGTCATCGGTCAAGTGTTTCTGGCATTGGGAGCGGCGGCCCTTGCACTGGTCGCCTGCCATTTGATGCGTCTGGAGTATCGGCCGGCCTATTCGGCGCTGCCGTTTTTTTATCTGGGTTCGATGCACTTGTTGCATTTGTGGGCGACGCTCCCGAGCGATTTGTCGCTCATGTCGGGTCCGACGCGCTTGTTTGCCGCGCATCGAAGTGCTGCGCTGTTCGGTGCATTGCTGGCTTTGCTCGCTGCCATTGTGCTCGGTGCATGGATGGGCGCATGGGTGTTTGCAATGGTCGCGTTGACGACATTCGCGGGTGCGATTTACAGCTTCGGACGCATTCCGGAAGCGTGGGCGCGGCGCCTGCGCCACCGCCATCTCCACAATATCCCCGGCTCGAAAGACCTGTGTGTGGCTCTGGCATGGGCGATGATGATTGTCATCGTTCCGTGGGTGCACACGCACGGCATTGCGTGGTTGGGGACGCGCAACATGGTGCCCTTGTTGTTGACGGCCGCCTTTGTCTTCGGGCTCGCCATGGTTCGTTCGCTGACTGTTGACTATCGGGAAATCGAGGGGGACCTGCTGCTGGGACGCGAGACGTTGCCGATCCTTGTGGGGCGCAAACCGACGCATTATTTGCTGACGTTCATTTTGGCCGCTCTGGCGGTGATGGCCGTGGTGCTGGGGATTTCGACCGGGCAATTTCGCGACGCCTGGCTGCCTCTGGCTCCTGTGGTGGTGATGGCTGCTGTGTATTGGGTCACTTATCGGCAGAGGGTGCATTCGCATCTGCTCTGGGCCTTTCTGCTCGACCTGCCGTTTCTAGTCGCAGGGATTTTGGCTTTGGCATGATCTTGGCACAGTACCTGCGCGCATAGAGCGTGTGGACGCCGTGAAAGGTCGGCTTCCACGCCAAGCACAGGGAAATCGGGATTCCATGTCTGCAGCAAAAGCAGTTGCAATCGCACCTGTTCCGATGCATATTGCTGTTCACAATGGGATTGTGAAAGGACAGTTGGCAATTGTGATTACGCAACGGCGGAATTCAGGCCCACACGCGGAGAGGGCATCGGCTTGGCTGCGAAGCCATCTTGCCCTGCGGCCGCCCCATTGCATTCTTTTCCGGCCGCTGCCTGCGATTCTGATTTTCATGGGTATGGCCGCGCTGCCGTTGCACGCCCAATACAGCCGGCCGGCGATTACGCCGTATGGGGGGTATAATCCGGCGGGGTCCTATGGGCAATACGGGCAGTATGGACAGTATGGTTCAGGGTATTCCTATCAAGATCCCACCCAATATGGAGTAACCACCAATCCTTATGGCTACTCCACCGGCTATGGTTCGGGCTATGGAACCGGCTACCCCAATTATCCGGGCGGGTTCGGCACAGGAGCCGTCAGCACGCGGACACGCAATCCGCGGACGGGGCGATATGGCACGCCTTCGACGGGCACGGACCCCGGCCAAACGCCGGCAATAGCCGGCCGCACATCAGGCCGAACATCGGGCCGAAGCTTGCGCACGCAGCCTTCGCCGACTCCGGCGGGCGGGTTGCCGCCTTCGCCAACGCCAGCCACGGGACCGGCCTCGACCCGCGACAAAAAGCCCGCAACTGTCGTTCCGGGCGCACCTCCCCCGGTGCGCGCTGCCGCACCGGCTGCCCCGGCCGTGTCGGCCGCGTTTTCCTATCGCCCCCCGCCCGATGTGGCGATTGTCTATCTAACCCCGTTTCAGGCCAGCATCCCGGTGGGCGACGAGTTGGAAACACGCCTGTCGCTGGCCAATCCGGGGAAAAAGGAATTTCAAACCATCGAAATCATCCTGCAGTATAACCCGATGGTGCTCGAACCCATCCGTCTCGACGAGGCGGACATTGCTCCGTTGATCGAAGGCCAGTCGGAGTCGGTTGTGTTCATCGAGGCGGGCATTCTGACCTATCGCGCGCGGCTGGCCAAGCCGACCACGGCGCAGTCGGCCGATTTTTTCTCCATCCGCTGGAAATCGCTCGCCCCCGTTCACGCTTCCGACATCTCCTTTGGCGTGTGGCAAATGAAACGCACAACGCTGTCGAACAAGGAAGGCGTCAATATCCTTGGCGGCACGGGCAATACGGGCGCGCTGGGTATGTCGTTGCAGGTCTATTCGCCGGCGGAGTTGGCGGACGGTCCCCCCATCGGCGACGAGTTGTTTGCCGGCCCGGGCAAAAGTCCTTCGCGCGGCGGCATCCAGTTGCGCTTGACTACCAACCGCGAGGAAATCCCCGTCAACGAGGATTTCTATGTCGGCGTGTGGTTTGAGAACCCGCGCCTGCTCGACGTCAGCAAACTGGCCCTGAAGATCGCCTTTGATCCCAATGTTCTCGAAGTCGTGGACGACGACGCGAACAACTGGATCACCACCGGCGTCAACATCTTTGACGGCGATTTTCACGACCAGTTTCCGTTCGACATCCATCTGGAAAACAGCGTCTCGAACGGCAGCGGTCGAATCGTGTATGCGGTATCCTGCCTTGGGCGGCGCGTGTTGGCCGAGCGCGGTTATGTGGCGCGAATCCGGTTCCGGCCCAAAACGCAGGCAGCTTCGACACCGATTGTGTTCCTCTTCGAGCCGAAGGACGACCCGCTGCGAACTCAGGCCACGTATCTGGGCAACGACTTGCTGGGTTCTCCCGAACGCGACGACGACGGGGTGGAGAATCTGACGGTTCGCATAGTCGAGCCGCGCCTGCCGCGATTGCTTCAAACGGAAAAGTAATACAGCCACGGCGCCGCCAAGCGCCCCCGCAGTCCTCTGGCATTGCCTCTGGAGAATCGCAAAAAAGCCCACCGCTCTCAAAAAGTCTGTCGGAAGACCTTTTGGAGCGTGGCACGAGGGGTATGAAGTCGCTTCCGGTGGGGTTTTCCGCCTAAATTGCCCAATCGAGCGGCAACTCCACACGTTCGCCGGCAGACTCTTAGATCGTAAATCCCTTTGCCGAGATAATATTCGGCATCAGGCGGATTTCCTCGATCAGCGTCTGCGGTGCGGCAGTGTCGAGGTTGATGACGGTCAGTGCGTCGCCGCCCGGACGCGTGCGGCCCCACGCGATTTGGGCAATGTTGATGTTGCGCGCCCCGATCAGTGTGGTTACCGCCCCAACCGTGCCGGGCAAATCTTTGTTTTCGATCACAATCATGTTGCCCGACGGCAGGGCGTCCACGTCCTTCTCGTTGACGATGACAATGCGCGGCAGTTCGGGCGTGAACAGCGTACCGGCCACCGTCCATGTACGGCCGCATTCGGTGGTCGCCTCGACGGTGATGAGGTTGGTGTAACTGAACGTTTTGCTGCTGCGCGTGTCCGTGAGCTCAACGCCCATCTGCTTGAGCCGCCGGAGCGCATTGACATAGTTGATGGGCGGGTCGGCGCGCATTTCGAGAAAGCCTTTGGCCACCGCGGTCGTAAGAGCCAGCATGGGATAGTCCAGCACCTCGCCGCCGTAGAGAATGTGCAGTTTGACCACGCGGCCTTCGGGAAAAACGGATTGGAACTTGCCCAGTTGCTCGGCCAGCCGCAAATATGGCCGCATTTCGTTGAGAATCGCCGGATCAATCGAAGGGGCATTGACGGCGTTGCGGATCAGGCCATTCTGCAAATAGTCCACGAATTGCTGGGCCAGTTCGATGGCGACATTTTCCTGAGCCTCCGTAGTCGAGGCACCCAGATGCGGTGTGAGAATGGCGTTGTCGAGGCTGCGCAACGGATGATCGGCGGGAAGCGGTTCGACAGAGAAAACATCCAAGGCGGCGCCGGCGATGCGCTTGGATTTGAGCGCTTCGACCAGTGCGGCCTCGTCAATGATGCCGCCGCGCGCGCAATTGATCACGCGGGCGGTTTTCTTCATCATTTCAAATTGCTTGGCGCCGATCAGGCCTTTGGTCTCCGGGGTCAGCGGAGAATGGACGGTGATAAAATCCGCCTCCATGACGATTCGATCCACGGTGGCGCGCTCGATTTTTTCGTGCGCGAGAACCTCGTCGGAGACATAGGGATCGAACCCCAGCAATTTCATATTGAAGGCATAGGCGCGGCGGGCCACTTCGAGTCCGATGCGGCCCAGCCCTATGATGCCGAGCGTCTTGCCGTTGAGTTCGACGCCGGTGAACAGTTTTTTCTCCCATTCGCCGCGGTGCATCGAAGCATCGGCGCGCGTTGTGTTGCGCGCAAGCGCCAGCATGAGAGCCATCGTCTGCTCGGCCGCCGAGATGGTGTTGCCTCCGGGCGTGTTCATGACAATGACACCATAGTCGGAGGCCGCATCAACGTCCACGTTGTCCACGCCGACGCCGGCGCGGCCGACAACTTTCAGCGTGGGCACGCCCTTTTCAATCACTGCGCGGGGCACCTTCGCGCGGCTGCGAACGATAATGCCCGTGGCGCCGACGACTGCGGTCAGCATCTCCTCGGGAGTAATCTCCGGGCGGTAATCCACTTCGATTTTCCCGCCGTTGGCGAGGATTTTCAATCCTTCATCCGAAATTTTGTCTGCAACGAGAACTCTCATCTTGGCTCTCTCCCTTGCGGCGATCCGAATAGAGGGGTGCGGGATTCCGACCCCATGATTAGAACCTTTATACGGTTCAGGCGCTGAGGGCTTTGGCGGCTGCGGCCAGCCCGGCGCCGCGTTCAAACTTGTGCCCCATCTCGGCCAGCGTCAAATCGAGCGCGCCGATGACGGCAAACACATCCAGATCGTTGGCCCACCCCAGCGTGGCGATCCGGATGACCTTTCCTTTCAGTTGCTCCTGGCCGCCGGCGATAGTCACACCATGCTTGTCCCGCAGGATTTTCGTAATCTTCTCCCCGTCTATCCCGTCGGGAATGCGGATGGCCGTCACCACATTGGACGGATTTTCGGCATAGACCGACAGGTTCATCGCCACGGAGGCCTCGCGGAGCGCCCGACCCAGACGCGCATGGCGTGCCCAAACATTTTCGATCCCTTCGTCGCGGATCATCTTCGCAGCCACAACCAGCGCGCGAATGAGCGAGACGGCGGGCGTATAGGGAGTGTCGTCCTTTTCCAGTGCCTTGATCGCTTTGGCCAGCGACAAATAGTATTTCGGGCATTTGGACTTGGCGATGGCGGCCTGCGCCTTGGCGCTAACCGAGCAAAAGGCCAGGCCGGGCGGCAACATGAGCGCTTTCTGCGAGCCGGCCACCACAATGTCCACCTTCCAAGCATCGGTCAGGAGTTTTTCCGCCGCCAACGCACTGACGGCATCCACCACACTGATGGCCTCCGTCTTGGCAATAATCTCGCAGATTTTTTCCACGTCGGTCAAAACGCCCGTGGAGGTTTCGGTCAAAGTGAGGAACACGGCCTTGGCGTCGGGATTTCCGGTCAGCGCTTCCTCGATCTGGCCGGCAGTAACGGCCTTGCCCCATTCGATTTTAAGAACGATCGGCTCGACGCCGTAGGCCTTGCATAATTCTGTCCAGCGTTCGCCAAACTTGCCGCCCTCGACCGTGATGGCGCGATCGCCCGGACTGAGCGTGTTGGCCACGGCGGCCTCCATGGCGGCCGTGCCGGAGCCGGCGAAAGTAACGACCGGGTTTTCCGTCTGAAAAATATACTTCAAGCCTTCATTGGCCGCTTTAAAGTAGGGAATAAAATCGGGCGCGCGATGGTGAATCAGCGGTTCGGCCAGCGCACCGAGCACTTCCGGCGGGACATCCACCGGACCGGGGGTAAAAAGATGCCGTTTCCTCATAGAGGTTTGCTCCGTAAAAATTCTGTGGATACCGGACTCAGCCGGGAAAAAATATGGCCGTTGCGCCACTCAACGGTCAAGCAGTTCTTTTGAAGGGAGGGTTTCGGCTGTCAAGTGTTTTGGCGGGCAGGTTGAAAATCCCTTAATTCGCAAAAAACGACCCAATACCCTCCTCCCCCTTCCCAATGCAAAACAGGATCGGGGTGGAATCTGACCCTCCATGGAATCGAGGAATCAGACCGCTTCGCCGGCAATAGGGATGACGCCCTCTTTGGGAATCTCGACCGTTCCTTTTTCGAAATCCTCGGCCGTCGGTTTCAACGTGAGATTGTAAAGGGCAGGGTTCTTGTTTGGGTTTCCCATGATCTCCTCCCACGTCACCTGCGCGCCGGTATAGGCCGAGATTCTTCCCATGATCGCAGCGGCGGTGGCTTCGGCCACTTCGCGCGCATCATCCAGCACATGGCCCTTGGCGACGTGATACAGCACATCGGTTTGTTCCTGCACTTGGGCGTTGGGAGCTTCGGGAAGATCGGCGGGAATGGGCGATTTTTTCGGGGCGGGGCCGTCAC
>JAOAGV010000255.1 GCA_026415575.1 Candidatus Sumerlaeia bacterium | reverse complement strand
GATATTGCCCGCCCAAAGCCGAATCAAGTGCTGCACGATATAAAAGTGCAAGAAATAGTGTCGCAGCGCTGTGCTAACGGCGCGAAGCTGATATATTCAGGGGCAGAAGTCGATCGGCTGGTCAAGTCTGGCAAAAAGCCGGACGCCGTAATAGAAATAGACGGCAAGCGAACGGCAATCGAGCTCGAATTATCGAAAAAGCGCGAGGACGAATTCTATTTCGGCATTGAGGCCATTTGCGAATCCGTTAGAAGCGGGAAGTATAGCGGGTATATTATCTATTGTGGGACTGATTCGATTGCTGAGCGGTACAAATCGGCGCTGCTGCCGAATAACATCATCGATCGGTATCAGCGCGCGGAAAACAGACACTATAAAAGAGCGGGCAACTACACCATACCGATGGATATTCGTTTGTATGTCAAAGTCTTGACGCTATGATGTTCGTATCGCGGAAAAGTCTTGACGCTCTACGCGAAGAGTACGAATCGCGTCTGGCGCG
>JAOAGV010000254.1 GCA_026415575.1 Candidatus Sumerlaeia bacterium | reverse complement strand
TGTTTGAACAATGGCGAACAAAATACGATAAGATAACCCAGCAATTTTCGACTCTTGGTATTCGTTTAGTAGATGATAATGAAGAGACCATCTCTACCGAGATTAAAACTAACAATTTATCTGAAAATAACAATATAGATGATGGAACCGTTACCCAACAACCAGAACTGCCTTCTGAGAATCTATCTGAATCAAGTACAACTTCAGATGCAGTAATAGAATCAGGGCAAGACGTTCCCTTAAAAATTTCCGAAACAGCTGATTACGAAGGAGTTAATGAACAAGAAATAAACCATTCATTTTCCCCTGAGGAATCCTCCCTGTCCGACTCATCTGACTCGTCTGACTTGTCCGACCCGTCCGACTCGTCCGACACAGCTGAAACATCCACTCAAACACAACCACACGAAACGCCATCTATTCCAGACCTAAACACCTTGTTAAAAAACATTACTCCATATCCCAGCGAAGCTGTCATAGCTCTCTTTCACGAGACACTTAAAGCC
>JAOAGV010000253.1:370-517 GCA_026415575.1 Candidatus Sumerlaeia bacterium | reverse complement strand
CTGACGCTGCACGAAGCCAACTTTGGCCGTTACCCGATGGTCAGCGACCAGACCCGTCTGCAGCGGCGTTTCTACGCCGACGCTACCGCGTTGGGGGCGGCTCGAGCCACGCTCGGGCGAGGACTGGACGGCGACGAGGCGGCGGCC
>JAOAGV010000253.1:0-360 GCA_026415575.1 Candidatus Sumerlaeia bacterium | reverse complement strand
GATGCGCTGCAGGCGCACGCCGGGCACTGGTTCGTGCGTGCCACCACCGGTCTGCTGCGCCGCGCGCTGGCACGGCTGGACGTGACTTCGCGCAGCCTGATTGCCCTGCTGGAGCCGGGCTCGTGCTTTGCGGGCACGCTGGCCGAACTCGCCCTGGCAGCCGACCGCAGCTACATGTTGGTGCTGCCCGATGAGCCGCAGCGTACCCCGCGGCTGACGCTGCACGAAGCCAACTTTGGCCGTTACCCGATGGTCAGCGACCAGACCCGTCTGCAGCGGCGTTTCTACGCCGACGCTACCGCGTTGGGGGCGGCTCGAGCCACGCTCGGGCGAGGACTGGACGGCGACGAGGCGGCGGCC
>JAOAGV010000252.1 GCA_026415575.1 Candidatus Sumerlaeia bacterium | reverse complement strand
CGATACGCCCCCCCGCATGATGTTCTTCGCCGACGTGAATCGTGCCCCTGAGGAACGTTCCCGTCGTAAGTATGACGGCCCGACAACCAAGCCGGCTGCCGTCTGCGAGCTCGATCCCCGCGATCCTCCCCCATGAGGAAATGATGTCGGCGGCTTCTCCCTCGATCACGCTCAGGTTTGCCATGGCGGCAAGTTCGCGCTGTATCGCTTCCCTGTAATGTCTCCTGTCGGCCTGGGCGCGCGGGCCCTGGACCGCCGCGCCCTTGCTTCGGTTCAGCAGTCGGAACTGAATTCCGGCGGCGTCCGCCGCGCGCCCCATGATTCCGTCAAGTGCATCAATTTCACGGACCAGATGGCCCTTCCCCAGACCGCCGATGGCCGGATTGCACGACATCACCCCTATGGTGCTCTTCCGAAGCGTGACCAGCGCCACCTGCGCGCCCATCCGCGTCGCGGCATGGGCCGCCTCGGCCCCTGCATGGCCGCCACCAACCACGACGACGTTGAAATGATGCACC
>JAOAGV010000024.1 GCA_026415575.1 Candidatus Sumerlaeia bacterium | reverse complement strand
GAGTATGGCTCCTGCAGTCCAAAGCAGACGACGGATGTGCGTATAATGCCTTGGGCGCTGCGTCAGCCTTTTTTCTGCCTCAGGCCATTTTCCTCCCGCGCTTCTTCCTTCCAATCTTCTGGCCCCAAAAAAGCCACAGCATGATCGAACGACTCTCTTCCGATTTCGGGAGAAGCTCCCACATAGCCTTCCCGGCCCATGAACCTCTTGACTTTCCTTCTATCTCCCCGGCCACAATTGGCATGGCACGACGAGAGGCTCAACCCATGGCTTCCAACCGCGTTCTCTTCCGGGTCGAAAAGCTCCGCAAGGATTACGTCATGGGTGAAGTCACGGTCTCGGCTCTGCGCGGCGTGGACCTCGAAATCTTCCGCGGCGAATTCCTTACCATCATCGGCCCCAGCGGCTCGGGCAAGAGCACCCTCCTGAATATCATCGGCGGACTCGACACGCCCACCGCCGGCAATGTCTGGTTTGGGGACGAGGATCTCTCGCAATACTCGCCGGCACGCCTGACACTCTACCGCCGGCGCCACATCGGCTTCGTGTTTCAGTTCTACAATCTCATTCCCAACCTCACGGCGCGCGAGAATGTTGAAATGGCGACCGAGATTTCCGACCGGCCGATGGACCCGCTTCGCGCTCTCGAACTGGTGGGCTTGCGCGACCGCAGCGACCACTTCCCGTCGCAACTGTCGGGCGGCGAACAGCAGCGCGTGGCCATCGCCCGCGCCGTCGCCAAGCAACCCGAAATCCTTCTGTGCGACGAACCGACGGGCGCGCTCGATTACTCGACCGGCAAGGTCGTCCTCGCCCTCCTGCGCGACATCAACCGCAAGACCGGCACCACGGTCGTCATCATCACGCACAACGCGGCCGTCGGCGGCATGGCCGACCGCATGGTCAGATTCAAGGACGGCCACGTTGCCGAAGTGCGGGTCAACCCCCGCCCGCTCGAAGCGCACGAGATCGAATGGTAGCCGCCGCGGGCGAAAAACGGAAGCAACGGTGAACGGGCGGGACGGAAATATCCTCTCTCATTTGGGTTCAAGAAGGCAAGGATGGTTGCCGCCGGTTCACGGCGTGTCGGCGCGGACGTCGAGCAGAACCTGCGGCCGGCCGTCCTTGGGCGTGCGGACCACGACAAGGCAGCCGCGTGTTTGCATGCCTGCGACGGTGCGTTCGGCAGCGCGCAGATCATGGGCAAGGACAACGGTGTCGCGCACGCCGCCAAAGTCTATTTCGACAGTCGTGACGTCGGGCACCGTTTTGTCAGCATCACCGGCGGAGGGAAGCACCGTAGCGCGGACCGGCGCAGTCTCGGCGGGGAAGGGTACAAGAACATACACCAGCGTGGCGGGCAGTTCCGCCGTTGCTTCGAAAACCACCTGCGGAGCCGATTCGACCTTGCTATAAGCAGTTGAGACCCAGCCGCCGACCGGATTCTGGCTGCCGATCAGAACGCGGGCGGACAAATCGAGCGAGGCGTCGGCGGCCGGACACAAAACGAGGTTGCCGCGCCCGGCGCGTGTGGCAAAAGTCAGCGGGGCGGTCTTGTCGAGTTTGACCGGCGCGAACTGCCACCGCGACTCAATGGTGTAGGTTCCGCTGCCGGCCAGACGGTCGCTGATAATCCAATAGGGACGGCGGGGGTCTTTGAGAAAAAAGACGCGGCGATGGTGAATGACATCGGGCGCAGAGTCATAGCCTTCGGTATAGCGCGCGGCGAAGTAGTCAAAGGCGGGACGGCTGATCCACGTCGCCTCGCTATTGCCGGCAGGTTCCCACGACGAGACGATCAGCGCGCGCCGCTGCCCGCTGCCGTTGACCGTCACGGTGTTGTGGGCATGAGTCGAGGCGAGGTGGTTGGCGATGGGATTGCCCAGATCGAGGAGATAGCGTCCCGGGTCCACGAGGGCGGTGCGTCCATAGGCGGCGAGTTCGATGCCGAGTTTGTCCTCGTGTTGATAGGAGGTGCCGTAGGGGCCGGCGTCGAGAGCAAGATAGTTGGCCGCCGAGGTCCAGTTGTCGCGCATAACGACCACACCGCTTGATCGGAAGAAGCAGGACGTCGTGGTCGGTGCTGTGCCATATTGGCCGGCGGTGAGGATAAAGACAAAATCTTTGCGCTGATAAAAATTGGCGGCGGCGACCAGAAGCGGGCGGCAGTCCTGCGGCTCGCTGGCGTTGAAGGCGGGATAACGCCCGTCGGGCCGGCGGATGTAGGCCAGATAGTGGCAGATGCGTTCGAGTTCGCGCGCGTATAGTTCCGGCACCAGCACGCCGTTTTCGACGGCCATCTTGAGCGGCAGCCAGAAAGCGCTAACCGTGGCATTGAGGTGATACAGAGAGCAGGACTGATGGGCACCGTCAGGCAGGATTTGCCCGCGCAGGTCGCCCAGCAGTGACGACCATGCGTGCTGACACCAAGCGTCGGACTGCCGGAATTCGGGGAAGAGGATGCCGACGGCTGCAAGGCCGCTGGCCAGCGTGACCGACCAGTCGTCGTGGCCGGCGCCGACCTGCGGGGCAAGCCATTCGGCCTGCTGGTGGAGCGACTGGAGCATGGCAACTTGGTCGGCGGCGGTGAATTCGGGGGCGGCAAGGAACTGAAAGAACACATCGCTCCAGACACCTAATCGCGTTGCCACTTCGAGGTTGCGCCATGCGGCCCAAGATTCTGGGCGGTCGGGCGAGGGATTCTGGGCAATCCAGTCGCGGACATGCTCGACAAAGGCGCGGGCATAGCGGGAATCGCGTGTGCGGCGCCAGGCCGCGGCCAGCACGGCAAGGTGCTGATGGCGGTTGAGCGCATAGGTCAGTTCGACATCGCCGAGGAAGGTCTCATTCCATCGAATGGGCCAACCGGCATCGAATTTCGCCGAGCCGTAAAACGAGAAGACATGATTGACCAGATCATCGGGATTCAGGGCGCTGCGTCCGTCGGCGGGCCAAAAGCCGGCGGCAACCCGGCGCGTGCGAAAATAATCGCGCAGCGCGTCGGCGGCGGCCTCGAAGTGCCCTTCATCGGCGAGGCGTTTGACACGGGACAGTTCCGGCCTTTCAAGGTTGAGCGTTTGAAAAAATGCCGGATGGATTGGAAGCGTGGCGGTGGTTGGGTTGCCGGCGGCGGAGTTTTTCCCTGCGGAAGCCCCCGCAATCATTCCAATCAAGAAAATTCGGGCAACGCAGGCTTTGTTCATGGCAAAAGCAATTAACGCGATGGCTGCTCAGTGTTTCGCGGCGGCAGTGGGAGAACCTCAAAGCAATGGGGACAGCGCAGATTTATCTTCTCGTCATCGCGGCTATTTCCCTGCGTTACAAGGCAGTCGGCCGGTTTGGCCCGCCCGCCACACGCCGGACAACGCAGACTGCGCCTCGAACACGCCGGGCAGATCACCAGATCGCCGATGACCCACGGAACCCCGTGAGATGGGACGCGGAGCGGTTTCTGGCAAAGGCTGCAATCGGGGCCGAATTCCGGCACACGTTCATCCTCGGTGAACGCATCTTTGATGAACAAATTGGACCAGACGGAAAACTCCGGCGGGAATGCATAGCCTCGACGCTGGTTGAGCTCCATCGCGCGGTAGAGAAACGTCTGCGCAGTGCGTTTGGGAATGCGGCTTTGGTTGAGATCGGCAAAATCGCGCGACATCGTGGCAATCAATTCGTTGAACTCTTCGATGGTGTAGCGAACGCAACCCCAGCAGTCCGTCACGCCGCGGTCCCACCGGTTTAGCAGTGCCACCAAGAATTTGATCAGGCCGTTGGGAGATTTGACGGCATAGACAAGGCTGTAGTGTCCGGACAAAGGATCGGAAACAATATACGCGCGGTAAAAGCGGTCGCGCGGCAGGAGGTCGGATTCCGGCGGGGGGCCAAGCGTCCGCCGCTGCCGAATCCGCGCCAACGACCGGTCCGCGTTTGTGCGCACCATCAGATCAGGATTGTCAAGCAGGCTTTCGAGCAGGCCGACCGCCATGGGGTCGTTGAACATGCCCAGTTTCTCGGCCAGAAACTGCAGGATCTTTGTATCACCGTAAATCAACTCGATGTAAGCAATCCCCAACATTTTGGGTTTGGCTGATTTCATCAGCATCTCGATCAGGCGAAGGCGCTCGGCCGGCGGCTCGTTCAGAAAGTGTTGGCTCCACATCATCGCAATCTCTTCGACCTCCATGCTTTCCCAGAACGAGTCGGTGAACTGGATGAGGGAGTCGAGCGAGATTTCCGATAAATGGCCGACGGAGGGGCTGGCCTGCAGCGATTCGTCGCTCAGGGCTTCGACGGCCAGAAGCGCCACGCGTACCCGCTCGGGCAAATCCGGCCGCTGCAACAACTGATGAATGCGCTTCTGCACATAGGCATCTTTCATCTCGATCAGAAGCATGATGGCCAGATGCTGGCGGTTGGGATCCTCTTCGTCGAACAGACAATCGAACAGCGCCTGAATGGCGTGCGGGCCACGGCGCTGGATGCGCCGTGCCAGCGCGCGGGTTTGCTGGACCGAAAGGTCCTCGACCGGTTGTTCGGCCAGCAGTTTGAGCGTCTGGTTGCGAACCCGAACACTGCGAACGAGGACATCATCCACACGGCCGGTGGGAGATGGAGCGTCGGAATGAGCTGGGGATTTGCGCCGCGACATGCCGAATGCGCCTCGAGTTTTCAGGCAACGCTTCAACTGCAAACCAGACGCATCTTGTCGCTGCGCCGCAAAGAATTCCAGCAAAAAGATAAAGAGTCGGAGTTATTAATACATGGAGCGACGCCTTGCAAGGCGTCCAAACGCCCATTGGGTCGGGGTGGAATCCGACCCGCCCAAAAGCCTGTCGGCGCACCTTAGCTCGACAATTCCAACCACTTCTGCCGATACTCTTTCATCGCGGCCGTCGGATTGGGTTTGGCCTGAATCTCCGCCAGTGTGAACCGGTCGTAGCCCGTCTGCCGCATCAGCGTGAACAGCTCCCGATACGGATACTTTTCGTTCCACAAATCGGTGATGTGGCAGGACATCAGATTGGGCCGAAGGAGCATGAAGTACTCCTTGACCGAGCCGTCCTTGACGTCGGTTGCGTTCGAGTTCCAGTTCACGCCCACCTTCGGATGCTTGCACAGGTCCATGATGGTCCGGATATGAGGCGGATGGGAGACCCCGCCGTGGACTTCGAGCCAAATTTCGCACCCGTTGTCTTCGGCCATTTTGCCGCATTCGGCCAGTGCCCGCGCGATCTGTTCGAGCGTCTTTTCGACCGGCACTTCCTTGGGCAGCGCATTGGGCCGCACCTTGACGCCGCGCGCCCCGACGTCCTTGGCGAGCTTGCAAAACTCGCCGCACGTGGCGATTTGTTTGCGCAACTCCTCGGGCTTGGGCGAATGAAATTCGCACACCGTCCCGAGGCCCCACAATACGATGCCGGAATCCTCGAACATCTTTTTGACGTCCTTGCGCTTGTCGGGCGGCAGCGATGGCTCGACTCCGTGCGCGTGTGTGGTGCGCAATTCCACGCCCTCAATGCCCGCGTCTTTGCACAACTGAATCAAAGCCGGCAACTCCAGCTTGGCCCCCATCATGTACGTCACCATGCCCAGCCGGAACTTGCGCGGTGGAACAGCCTCGGCGCCCGCCCATGCGCGCAGCCCCGCTGTCAGGGCCGCACCGGCGCCCAGAGCGGCCAGGCTGTTTCCCAGAAAATCCCTGCGACTCAACTCTTGGCGATTCATAACCCTAAACTCCTCTTCGTGGACTTGTTCGCATATGGTCTTTGCACGGCTTGGCCGGCGCAAAGCAGATTGAACCGACCACTGTATCGGGGAAATTTCAAAAGAAAAATGCAGCCGCGGCGGTCGCTTGCCGGATTTTCATCTTTCTGAACCCGAGTGTTTCGGGACTTTCTGAAGATGACCGAATCTTTTCCCCGGCTCCAAATGTTGATCGTGTTTCAACCCGCCCTTGGACTGCGCAACCGTATCACCGAGCCATAACCCCATGCAACCGGCCGCCAACCTTCCAGCTGCTCAAACACCCGTTTTACGGGCACATCTTTCGAGGTTGGTAGATGCACCTCCATTTCGGTCTGAAAAGCTTGCATTGCGGCAAGAACGTGTGCCAGCTTATCTTGTGTGTGGCGCAAAAACCCTGCGACAAGATTTTTCAAAAAACACTGCACCCAATGATTTTTTTCACGCAAAAAGGAAAGTGACAGCATGGAAACATTAGTCGGACGCCACTGGCATTGCATCCCGAACGAGCAGGTGCTCGACCTGCTCGAAACGAACGCGGCCAAAGGCTTGGACCGCTTTGAGGTTAAGCGGCGACAAGAGCATTTCGGGCCGAATGTTCTCACGCCAAAACGCGGCAAGGGCCCCCTGCTTCGTTTCCTTCTCCAGTTCCATCAGCCGCTGGTCTATATTCTGCTGGTTGCCGGCACCATTACGCTGCTTCTCCATGAGTATGTGGATGCCGGAGTCATTTTCGGGGTCGTGCTGGTGAACGCCATCGTCGGTTTTATTCAGGAGTCCAAAGCGGTCAAAGCCATTGAAGCGCTCGCGCGCACGATGACTTCGGAAGCGCGGGTATTGCGCAGCGGCGAAAAAAGGCTGGTCTCTGCCGCGGAACTTGTGCCAGGCGACATCGTGTTTCTCCAATCGGGCGACAAGGTTCCCGCCGATCTCCGCCTGCTCGACGTGCGTGACCTGCAGACCGACGAATCGGCGCTGACCGGCGAATCGGTGCCTGTCAGCAAAAAGGCCGATGTTATGGAGCACGACACGCTTCTGGCCGACCGCCGCAATATGGCCTATGCCTCGGCATTGGTGACCTACGGTCAGGCCATGGGCGTGGTTGTCGCCACCGGCGACCGTACGGAAGTGGGCCGCATTTCCCAGATGATCAGCGAAGCGCAAGAGTTGCAAACGCCGCTGACGCGCAAGATTGCGCAGTTCAGCCACCTGCTTCTCTATGTCATTCTGGGTCTGGCCGGCGTGACGTTCGCCGTCGGCGTTGCGCGCGGCGAAAAAGCCGGTGAAATGTTCATGGCCGCCGTGGCACTGGCCGTCGGCGCCATCCCCGAAGGATTGCCGGCAGCGGTCACCATCACGTTGGCCATCGGCGTTTCGCGCATGGCGCGCCGCCGCGCCATTGTCCGCAAACTTCCCGCCGTCGAAACCTTGGGCAGCACAACCGTAATCTGTTCGGACAAGACCGGCACGCTCACGGAAAACCAGATGACCGTGCGGGACATTCGCGCCGGCGGCCAACGCTTTGAAGTCAGCGGCGCAGGCTATGCCCCTGAAGGGGAAATTCAGAAAGACGGTCAAACCGTTCGCCGCGGCGATGCCCCTGCGCTCGAAGCCTGCCTGCTGGCCGGTCTCCTGTGCAACGACAGCCGCTGGGTCGAAAGCGAAGGACGTTGGCAGATCGAAGGCGATCCCACCGAGGGCTGTCTGATCGTGGCGGCCTCAAAGGCGGGGTTGGCCGCCGACACCGCCCTTGCACAATATCCCCGGGTGGACAGTATTCCCTTTGAATCGCAACATCAGTATATGGCCACGCTGCACAAAACTGCGGACGGGCAACGCGGCGTCATCTTTTTCAAAGGCGCTGTGGAAACCACGCTTTCGCGGTGCAGCAGCGCACTGGACGCGGCCGGACGGACGGTTGCGTTGGATGCCGCGGCTTTGCAAGCCGAAGCGGAATCCATGGCCCGACAAGGCCTGCGCGTCCTTGCATTTGCATGGAAGGAAGCTCCGGCCGGTCAGACCCGGCTGACCCCCGCCGACGTGGACTCCGACCTCATTTTTCTCGGCCTGCAGGGGATGATAGACCCGCCGCGCGCCGAGGCCATCGCCGCCGTGGACCTTTGCCACAAAGCCGGCATTCGGGTGAAGATGATCACGGGCGACCATGTTCTGACCGCCAAAGCTATCGCCCGGCAATTGCATTTGGGACAACAAGAACCAAACGGCGCCGGAGAACCACCGGCCTTGTCCGGCCGCGAACTGGCCGAGGTTTCCGACACCGACCTGCCCGCCGTCGCCGAGCGTACTGCGGTCTTCGCGCGCGTAACCCCCGAACAGAAACTCCGCCTCGTCGAAGCGCTCCAGTCGCGCGAACACGTCGTGGCCATGACCGGCGACGGCGTCAACGATGCTCCGGCGCTCAAGCGCGCCGACATCGGCATTGCCATGGGCGTGACCGGCACCGAAGTGGCCAAAGAGGCGTCCGACATGGTATTGACGGACGACAACTTTGCCTCGATTGCCGCCGCCGTCGAGGAAGGCCGCGGCGTTTTCGACAACCTGACCAAGTTCATTGTCTGGACGCTGCCCACCAACGTCGGTGAAGGACTGGTCATTCTTGCCGCGGTATTTGCCGGCGTGGCCATGCCCATTTTGCCGGTGCAGATTCTCTGGATCAACATGACAACGGCCGTTTTGCTGGGCCTCATGCTGGCGTTTGAGCCCAAAGAACCGGGCATCATGGAACGTCCGCCGCGCGACCCGCGCACGCCGATCCTGACGGGCTATCTGATTTTCCGCATCTTGCTGGTGGGTTTCCTGTTGCTTTTATGCGGTTTTGGCCTGTATGAGTGGGAGGAGCGCTCGGGGACGCCGACGGCACAAGCGAGAACAGTCGCAGTGAATGTGTTTGTGATGGTGGAATTGTTTTACTTGTTCAATTGCCGCACGCTGAAAAGGCCCGCGGTGCGTCTGGGGCGCTTTTCCAATCCTTGGCTGTTCGGCGGGGCGGCACTGATGATCCTGTTGCAGCTGGCCCAAACCTATCTGCCGCTGATGAATCATATTTTCCACACGGCACCGATCAACGGGTGGGCATGGGTGAGAATCCTCGTGTCGGCTCTTGCTGTCTATATTATTGTGGACATTGAGAAGCGGTGGCGGGCCGCCCATGCCCGGTCGAAAGCCGCAAGTATCTAACGTGGCCTTTGGCCACAACCAAAGCAATGCGCACAAGGGCTCATGGACAATACGCACAGGGCATATGTTACAGGGGAATTGGGATTTCAGTCTGCGGGCGGTTTTTTCCGGCCCTGAAAGGGCCATCTATTTTAGCCTAGGGCAGCGCCCTGGGAAAAATCGCAATCGAGGGTGGCAAGCCCTGAAAGGGCGCTCTAGCGTTGCCCGCCGCCGTTGTTAATGCGCCCTTTCAGGGCTTTGAAACGCAGGGGCAACCGCTTCCCAAGGCGTTGCCTTGGGCTAGATTAGTCCGCCCTTGCAGGGCTTTAAAATCCGAGAGCCGGAGCGTTTCGCAAGGCGGCGCCCTGGGAAAACCGCAATCAAGTTTTGCAAGCCCTGAAAGGGCGCTCTAGCGTTGCCCGCCGCCGTCGTTAGCGCGCCCTTTCAGGGGCGAAGAAAAGCCGCGACGTTGGGAAGCGAACGTTGCGTCCGCGCATGCATTAAGATTGCAAAGACTCTACCCACGATCTCCGCAAAAAGGGTAGATCGCAAAACCAAAGAATGCCGCGGCTACGGTTATTTTCCCGCCGCTTTCTTTGCGGCGCGTTTGCCGGTCTTGGGGCTATCGGCTTTGGCCTTGTTTTCCGCCTTGCGCTCGAGGCGTTTTTGAGCCCGGGCGGCGTCCACGGCGGCGGTGCCCGGATTTATTTCATCGAGAATGGCCTGCAGGCGCTTGCGCGCGGCGGCCGCCTCGGCGCTCTGGCCCTCGACCGGCACGAGTTTTTCGCCGTGCGGTGCGTCGGACATGTCGAACAGCTGTCCGCTCTGGTTCAGTTTCCACTTGCGGTCGCGAACATACCATTGATTTCCCAGCAGGATGAAGATATAGTCGCGGTAGTTGGCTTTTTGTCCCTTGAGTGGCGCGGCGAAGCTCTGGCCGTCAATCTTGACGCCTTCGGGCAGTTGTGCGCCGGCCAGTTCGGCAAAGGTCGGGAAGAAATCGGCGCAGCCGATGAAGTCGGTGTTGACCACGCCCGCAGGGGTTGTGCCCGGCCAGTTGGCGATGAGCGGGACGCGGCTGCCGCCTTCCTTCATCGAGCCTTTCGCGCCGTCCACAGGTCGGCCGTTGATGGTGTGCTGGCCGACACTGCCGTTGTCGCCGATAAAGACGATGAGCGTGTTCTCGCGCAGTTTCATCTCGTCGAGCGCGCTGACCAGCTTGCCGACCAGTTTGTCCATGTAGGCGATGTTGTCGGCATAGAGTTGCTCGCGGGGCGCGTTTTTGTCGCTGTCGGGCGTAGGCAAAATGGGGCCGTGGATCAAGGGCATCGGGTAGTAGATAAAAAACGGCGTGTTGCGGTGGCGGCGGATAAAATCCACGACGAATTCATGGAGAAGGTCCGGGCCGTATTTGCCTTTCGCGTCCGTGGTTGATTTGCCGTTGTGGTTGTAATTGGGGTTCCAATAGCGGTCGTCGGTGGTACTCTTGTTGCCGACGCCCCAGATCATGAATTCGTCGAATCCCCACGCCGCACCGTCTTCGCGGGTGGTGAAGTGGCTGAGCTGGCGCCATTTGCCGGCCACGGCCGTGGCATAGCCGGCCTGCTTGAGAACTTTGGCGATGCAGACTTCGGTTTGCGGAGTGGCCTTGGCGCCGGTGCCGTTGTCGCGGACGCCGGTGCGGAAGCCGTAGCGGCCGAACATGCACAAGGCGCGGGTGGGGGCGCACAGCGGCGCGGCGTAGCCATACTCGAACCGGATGCCGCCGGCGGCCAGCGCATCGAGATTCGGGGTTTTGTAGATGCCGCCGTAGCACGCCATGCCGGGGATGCCGTAGTCGTCGGCGAGAATGAAAATGATGTTGGGTTTTTTGCCGCCGGATGCGGGTTGGGCCGCTCCGCGCGCCAAATGCGGTGCGAGCATCGCTGCTCCGGTCGCTCCCGCAGCTTTCAAGATGTCGCGTCGGGTCCAGTTGCTCATGATGTGCCTCCTGTTGTGTGATCGTTTGGAAAGTGGGCGGAACAGACAGAGTGGACAGAATGGATGGAGCGGACAGCAAAGAAAAGCCCACTGCCCCCAACATGGCTCCGGTTTCCCTTCCTGTCCTTGCTGTCGTTTCTTCCCCTGCTGAGCACTCCGTTTATTCCGTCCACTTTGTCCACGCCCTCATTTTTTCTCCATCAACATATTGCGCAAATAATAATGCTCGTTGCCGTCGCTCCAAGGCTTTGAGCAAATATCAATATCGCCGTCGCCATCCACATCGGCGGCAACCGCTTCATGACATGTTTGCTTCACGATGACGTGCTCGCGCCAGCGGTCGGCGGTCGGACGCCCTTTCGGCCCGGCAAGATTTTCCCAGATGTAGCACTTCTGTTCCCCGGCGACCGACAGCGGCCCGCCGCCTGAAAACACATCGAGGTCGCCGTCGTTATCGAAATCCGCAACGGCTAGCGAGTGAAAATCCTGCTTTTCGCCCTTGTCCTTGATCAGGTGCATTGTCCAGTTGCCTTTGCCGTCGTTCTCGAACCATGCCACGCGCGCGTCGGGATGATCGGCCTCGGCCTGAATAAAATCATTGTCGCCGTCGCCGTCGAGGTCCAACACCCAAGTCTTCAGCGCAATGCCATACTTCTGCACCTCGCCGAAGTTGATGTTTTTGTGCTGAACCCATTTCAGGCCCTTGCCGTCGGCATTCTCATACCAAGCCTGACCGGTGACCACGTCGGCGTCGCCGTCGCCGTCGAGATCGCCGACCGGCCGGGGCGACGTTGCACCGTGGATCTTGTGTGCCGAGGCCAATGCAATTGTATGCGAAGTCCACCGCCGCGTGGGATCGGCGGGGATTTCATACCAGAACAAGCCGCTGCGATCGCAGTTGGCGAGAGCGTCCATTTTCCCGTCGCCGTTGATGTCTGCAAACACCGTGTCGTGCGAGAAAGCGGCGCCGACCTCGTACTCGGCGAACGGCTTGTTGCGCGGGTCGCCGGAGTTGATCAGGAGTTTGCTGCCGGAAAGAATGTCGAGCCAACCGTCGCCGTTGAGGTCGCGGACGGCGGCCCCTACCTCGGTATTGCCCTTGCCCACCATATGGCGAACCCACTTGTCCGGGGCCTGATATTCCCACCACCAGATGTCGGCGCCCGCGCTGCGCGACTGGCCGCAGACCCAATCGAGATCGCCGTCGCGGTCTAGGTCGGCCAGTGCCGTCTGGCCCAGTTGCCTGCCAATGCGGTCAATGACGTGATACTGGAAGGCGGGAAAGGCGGTTGCTTTTTTCGGCGCGGCTTGTTTGGGTTTGGCGCCGACCACCGCCATCGGGATTGCGATGAACACAAGCAGTGCAAGGGTTCGCATGGCAGTGTTCCTCCCTTTTGGATGCATAAAAGCAACCCACTAAAGTGAAAACTACATACAAAAAACTGAATTGTGGACTACATGGATTATCCCAATTTTGTTTCGCCCGGAACCGGCACCGGATAGATGCCCTTTTCGTTCGGCTTGACGGGCGGCTCGGTGTTGAAGTCGGCCACCGCCGGTTCATAGGCCCAGTTGGATTTCTCGGCGTCGGTCCACAGCAATCGTTTGCCCGTGTAAGCGGCCATCTGGCCGAGGATCGCGGCCAGTGTGCTGCGCACCATGTAGAGGCCGTTGTTGAAAACCTTGCCGGCGCGAAGTTGAGCGAACAGGTGGTTCTGCTCCATCTGATGTCCACCCGCTTCGCCCTTTTTCCTTTCATATTCCCACTTTGTGGCTCCCTCAATATAGTTCTGACCGATCATAAACGCGCGTCCCTTTGTCCCGAACACTTTCACGGAGTATTCATTGAAGCAATTGTATTGCGTTCGGACAAAGCCGTAGAGCCTCACGCCGTTTTTGTATTCGTAAAGCACCGCCGTATGATCGAACACGTCGCCGAATTTTTTGTCGTTCAGCTGCGCGCGGCCGCCCATGGCGTGGGCCATCACCGGCGGCTCCTCGCGCATCAGGCGCTGGCAGATGTCTATCGGATGGATGAGCGACTGCACGACGTCATCGCCCGACAGCCAGCGGAAATGATACCAATTGCGGAACTGGAACTGAATTTCGCTCCATTCGGGGCGCGGCTCGCGGATAACGTAGGGTGCGCGCAGGAAATTCACCTCCATCGCCACGATGTCGCCGACTGCGCCGTCGAGGATGCGGTTGCCGCACTCGACCACGCCCGGCTCGTGGCGCATCTGCAAGCCCGACGCGACGATAAGGTTTTTCGCTTTGGCTTCCTCGCAATAGCCGGCAAGGGCGCGAACGCCCGGCGGATCAATGGCGTGCGGCTTCTCGACGAACACATGCTTGCCCGCGTCAATGCACGCTTTCACATAGGCCGGATGGAAGCGCGACGCGCAGGCGATCAGGATGACTTGGGCATCGCTGGCAATCACATTTTTGTAAGCATTAAATCCGGCAAAGCAATGCGCGTCATCTACGGCGATCTGATCCGGAGCAGCTTTTTGGATTTGGGCACGCGCGGATTCCACATGATCGGCAAAAATGTCGCCAAGCGCCACAATGCGCACGCCCTTGTCGGCGGCTGCCGCGTTGATTGCCGCGCCCGTGCCGCGCCCGCCGCAGCCGATTACGCCCACCTTGATGACATCGCTGCCGGCGGCGTAGGCACATTGCTCGATAGGCAATTTCGCCGCCACCCCCGCCGCGGCGACTGCTCCCAAAACTTCTCCAGATTTTCTCAGAAACTCCCTCCGCGAACGATGCGGATGGCTGTTCCTTGTTGCGCGTTTCGACATGGTCGCTGTCCTCCGAATAGACTTGGCCCTCTCATTGGTTTGCGGAATACCAAAAGCCGGATTGGGCAGGTGCTGTCAATAGAACTTTTCCTGCCGCGACTGCGTGGGGGCCTTCTCCCGAAATCGGGAGAAGGCCGTTCGATCATGCTGTGGCCTTATTGCGGCTGGAAGAGCGAAAAAGAAAAGGCCTGAGGCTGTGCCCTTGCCATTATGCAATAATTGGCGTTCACTTTGGACTGCGGCAGCCATGCTGCCGCTTTCCCTTTGTGCAAAAACCAAACCCGCCAAACGTCGGTTCTTTCCTCAGTGCCAACGCTTTGCCTTGCGGCGAACGATTTCAGCAAAGCGGCAACGCGGCTGCCGCAGTCCAAAGCCCTTGGCGCTGTCCGGGGGATTCTTCCGGCATTGCGAGGCGGTCTTGCTTGCGCTCGCGGGAACGTTCTCCCGATTTCGGCAAATGCACCCGACTGCTGGAGGGGTGAAGGCAATCTCGCTGATGAACTGCATAATTCGGTAGAAGGGCGATGTAATGGATAGAATCAGGGCGGGGAGCTTGTTGAGCGAGGCACGAACAGGTCGAACAAGGACGCGGATAGGATGCTGGTCTTTAGGATCTTCCTGACTTTTCAATGTCCGATAACTTGCTGTGAAACGCTTATGCGCAAAACTGGCGAATTCAGTGCGTTTGCTTGCAAATTTCCTGGTCCAATTTATCTGAAAGAAAACACATGGAGGTTGGGCAGATGCAGCGTGGACTTGAGCGTCGGCGGACCCATCTACTTTGTGCTTATTCGGTGCGTTTTGTTCCCACGTTCTCAAACCAGACCAGCAAGTTGGACCGGCCCGCGATGGCCACAAGGTCGAGGCGGCCGTCGCGGTTTAGGTCGGCGGCTGCCGCCCCTTCAACAGCGATGCCGGAGTCGAGGGGAATGCGGCGCCATTTTCTCTCGGATGAAGCCGACCCGTCCGGCCTGTCCGATTTGTCCGGCCCATCCGACAAATCAAACATCACCAAGCCGCCGGTGCCGCCGCGCCAGCCGGCAATGATTTCGTCAACACCGTCGCCGTCGAAATCCGCTACAACCAGCGCATGGCCTTCCTGCAAGGTGTCGTCGAGGACAAGGCGCTGCCATGAACCGGCGGCGCTGATGCCGGCCGCATCTTTTGCAGCGGGAGTTTTCGGACTGGTCAGACCAGCCGAACCTGTCCGACGGGAATAAACCACCACCTGATTCCCGTGCCATGGCTCAATAGCGGCGACGAAACAAGTTGGCAGTTCCAGTTTCAGTTGGCCGGATATTCTGCCCACTGCTACTTCGCTCGAACCGCGCGGTGCGCCGGCCTTGACGTCTTTCGCAGCCGCTCCCGATGCAATAAAAGTTTTCTTCCACTTTCCAGTGAATGGGATACCCGTGGGCGGGACACTCTTGTTCTCTATCTTTTCCGCGCGCTCCCAGTCAAACAGATGAATGCCCTCAAAGCTGGCGGTAAGCAATTCATCGCGGCCGTCATTGTCCAGATCACCTGCCCAGATGCCGTGAAGCACAGTCAAACTCTCATCAATGATCCAAGGTTGGTTGGTCAGTGGTCCTCCGCTGTCTTTCGTTTTTGATTTTGGGTTTTCGATTTTGGATTCAATGGCGAACGCCCATAAATGCGCAGGTTTGGGAGAGGCCGGCCCGTTCGAGCCTCGCGAATACATCGGCGCATGGACCAGTTCCTTCCGCCCGTCGCCATCGAGGTCGGCCCAGCGCAGGCGATGCGTGACCGGGTCGGTGGTGATCGGATGCGTTGTCCAGAGATCGCCGTCGTTGGCAGGTTTTTTCAGCCACTGCACCTCGCCGCCACGTTCCGAATCGGAGAAGTTGAATCCACTCGCAAGGGCAATTTCCGGCACGCCGTCGCCGTCCATGTCGTGGGGCGCAAGGTCAATGGGGCGTTGGACGCGTGCCACTGGATGCAGCCGCCACGCGGGGTTCTCGAACCAATCCACGCAATTGGCCTCGGTCGAAAGCGCTATGACGTCCGCCCGCCCGTCGCCGTTCACATCGGTAACAGCCACCTGATAGCCGCGCGGATAGGAAGCGATGGTGTGGCGAATGAATTGCGAAGACAAGGCTGGCGTTGCTACGGCAGCCAAAACTGCAGCCAAAAGTTGCATGAACACGGCCTTCATAAGCAAGCGCTCTCAACAAGGACGGATATCGGGTCTAATGGGTATATGGTTCGGCATTTTGATTGCCGCTTTGCGCTGATATGCCGCACTGCAGTGAGAACTACAAACAGCACACTGAAGTGTACACTACGAACGGAACAGCCAATCTTTTCCCTCAGAGAAAAACCGGCCGCACGTGCGGAGACCCCATTACGTCCCTTCCATCATGGCCACAAAGCCCCACAAGCCGGCGCGCTCAAGGCCTTCGCGCACGACTTCGCGCGAGGGGTCGGGTGTGCCGAGCCAAAAGGACTGTACGATGGCCTGCAGGCTGACCGGCACGCCGTTGCCGCCGCTCGTAGCCGGCTTCGCGCTTGCCTTTTTTTGCAGGTCCATGAGTTGCACGGCGCCGGCGATGATTTTGGTTCGCGCAAACGGCGCCAAAGGCGGCGGAACAAACTGCATCAGCCCCTCAAGTACGGCGGCCGCATCAGGCGCAAGCTGCACATGGCTCACATCGGGCAACTCGTTTTCGGCAATCGTCCGGCGCTCCACGATGGCTTCGATGAAGCGGTCGAATTTCTCCAGAACGGCCCTGCGCTTGTCTTCGTCCACGCGAACGGCGCGGGCGGCCCATTCGGCACAATGGCCGCATTCGTCGCAGACGCTATGAAAGCAGTCGTGCGTTTTGAAATGCTCGGCGAAGCCGTCGAGCGCACGGTTGTTGATCTCCATGACATCGGAAAACGAATAGCCAAAGATGTCGGCCATCTGCAGCATCCAGTCAATGTTGACCATGTCGGGCCGGATGAGATATTCGAGGTTGGGGGGATTGTGGGCACGGCGCCGCGGCAGCGTGATCAGCTCGACCCAGTTGCCGTCGAAACGGCGCGCTTCATAGGCGCGCACCACCTGCATCAGGGTTTCCGTCGTACGAAACCGTTCGAGCAGCTTGAGCGAGTCCACCAGTCCTTCATAATCGCCGACGTCTTCGGGACGCACCCACCGCGCTTTGAGAAGTTCATCGGGCCGCGCCAGTTTCATCCGCTGACAATAGACCTGACAGTGGTCGAGGATGAATCCGCCGCTGACATGGCCGCCCTGTGCCGCGTGCGTCATCATGTTGATGTGGTTGGTGTCGAGCCAGCAGAAATAGAGGCAGGAGGGGTTGGCGATGACTTCGAGGCGGAGTTTGAGCGCACGGCGCATGGCGCGCAATGCGGCGAAATCGCGCGTGGCCGACTCGGCGAGAATGATCTCGTCGGCGCCGAGGTCCTCCCAATATTTCGCGCGTTTTGCATTAGCTACGCGCGCCCACGACGAGACCACCACCTGAAACTGGGGAAAATGCCGCTTGATCCAGACCAGCAGGATCGGAAGCGTGACGGTGACCATGTCGGCGCCGGTCGAGGCGACCCACTCGATGTGCTCAAACAGCCGGCGGTTGCCCTCGCGGCTGGTTTCGAGATTGTCCAGACACGCGCCGTTGAGCAGATAGTTGAAATGAAAGCCTGCGCGGCGCGCCTCGGCGATGAATTCCTTCGCCTGTTCGCGGCCGACTTTCGGCACGAGAAACGACCCGCGTCCGCCGCCGAACGGATCGTCTGTGATCTGCCCAAAAATCGTATCCACATGTTTGGATTCCCTGCGCAGGCCTTCAATCAGCGCCGGATCCCAATTGCACGCGATGGAAAACTGCATTAGCCCAAACCTCCACACCTACTACGCGTCCGAAAGAACATTTCGGACGCTCCGCAATTTCATATTAGCACTACCAGCCAAATCCGCTTGCAAAAGTAAAGGTTTTTTCCCCGGCTTTTCCGCGAGGCAAAGGTTTTTTGATTGTCCCATGCCAATGGAGCAGATGTCTTGGAATGAGTGGAAAGGACTTTCGGGCTAAACCTTCTTGTCGAGGGAGCATACGTACTATGTCCCCTCGCTATTTTCTCAACAGTTCCGATCCAATTCCGCAAGGCGGGAAACCACAACGCGGAATTTACCCGACGGCGGACGGGGAATTCTTGCGACATATTCAATCCGCACGTTCATCGTTGGTCCCAGCCGTTCTTGCAATCCTTCGAGAAGCGTTCGCTCGTCGGCGTTGCTAAATTCACTGCGGCGAACCACGCGAACGACCACATCGGTTGCACCTTCCTGCACAATCTGCGCTTCGTGGATATTGTACAGATACCGCAGCGTCTGGAGCAGAATATGCGGGGAAAGCATCCGGCCGTCCGCACACGTCACAATATCCAGCGCCTTGCTCCGCGCCTTGCCGACCAGTTCGAGATTCCGCCCGCACGGGCAGCCCGACGGACCGGCGGACACCACATCGCCGCAGCGATACCGGATTAGCGGCATAACCGTGTTCACCAGCGACGTCGCCACCAGATCGCCGCTTCCCTGCGGCCCGATTTCGTCGCCTTGGGCCGCCGGCAGCACCTCGGCCACTACATGCTCCATGGCCACGTGATAGCCGTTGTGGTATTCGCATTCGCCGGCGCCGATGACCTTTTCCGCCAAGCCGTAGTAGTCGAACACCTTGCAGCAGAACGCCTTTTCCAGCGTCTCCCGATATATGTCGTGCAGCACCTCGGAGCCGGTGAACACCGTGCGCATCGGGAGCGTTTGGCCATGAGCCAGAAGATGCCTTGCCAGAATGTAAAGCGCCGATGGATAGCCGTCGAGATACTCGACGCCGCGCGCTTGCAACGCCTTCACGTAGAACGGCAGATTGCGCTCGCTCAGATGGTAGATGGAAAAGTGAATCTGCCGCCACGGAACATTATAGCGCCAGAACGGCGGCGCCGACTGCCGCAAGGGCACGATGCGGTAGCCGTTGAACGTGGCGCGCCAGCGGCGCGCATCATAGCCGCCCCATGAGCGATGGCGCGCCGCCCACGCCCGGTCGGTCAGNAATGTCCGCCGGTCGCAATACACCTTGATCGGCGTGCCGGTCGAGCCGCTGGTGGATTGGACAATCGTACGGCCCTTCGGTTTTCGATCCGCCAGCATTTCGTGCTGGTATTGTTGAACATCCTCGCGCGTGACGACGGGAAAACGTTGGAGGTCCTCAACGGACTGAATCATCCGCCACGACACTCCATATTCGGCGAATCGTTTTTGGTAAAAGGGAACATGTTCTTGGGCAAATTGGACGATGCCGCGCAACCGTTCGAGTTGCAACTCGCGCAGCCTCTCGCGCGGCCACCATTGCGTTTCCTCCAATTCGCGGTAAATCCGCCGGAATAGCGGCCCGCGCTCGTCGAGCAGCTTGACGATGCCAAAACTGCTCGACATTAGATTCTGAACAAAAACCGGCGCGCGATCATAAAAACGCGTCAGTCGGGTTCCCGGTAACACCATGCCTCTTTTCCCCTTGCCCGGCACAACCGCTGTATGAGCTTTTTATTTTTGCCCCGACCGCTTGTAAAGAGGTTTTCGGAAGCCAGGGCAACCCCATCGAAAGGAGACCAGCATATGAGAGCTCGCATCAGCTGGTTTGCCATGGCGTTGGCCATGGCGGCTGCTCCTATGAATCGCAGCCTGACCATCAATCAGATTGTTTGCCCGCCCACCGCTCAATACCCGCGCCACAGCGAAGGCGACACAGCCGTGCTGAAAGACGGGCGGCTGCTTCTGGCATGGACGGAATTCGAGGGCGGGTTTGCCGATGATGCACCGGCGGTCATTGGAGGAAAAGTCTCCGCCGACGGCGGCCGAACATGGGGCGAAAAAATTGTTCTTCAACCCAATACCGGCCGTCGCAATGTGATGAGCGCCTCGCTGTTGCGCAAACGGGACGGCGAATTGCTGCTCTTCTTCCTGCAAAAAGACGGCCCCGACAATCTATCGGTCTGGATGCGTCGTGCCGTCCGCGAACCCGACCTATGGACCTCGCCGACGCGCGTCAGCACACTGCCCGGCTATCATGTAATGAACAATGCACGCGTGATCGAACTGACGTCCGGCCGCCTGCTTGCACCCACGGCCCATACCCCCGACGCTGCCAAGCAGCATAAAGCCATGAGCTGTCTTTGTTACCTTTCCGACGACGGCGGCGCAACATGGCGTCCGGCAAAAAGCCGCATTGGATTTCCTGAAAGCGCAGCGATGGAACCCGGGCTGGTTGAACTCAAGGATGGCCGCGTTCTGATGATCATCCGCACCGTGCGGGGCTGCATCTACACCAGCCACAGCACCGACGGCTGCCAGACATGGTCGGAATCCAAAGCCACGTCGCTGACCGCCCCCGCCGCGCCCGCCTCCATTGCGCGCATTCCCTCCACCGGCGATCTTCTCCTGATCTGGGCCAACAATCCCAAGGGCGCGAAAGCCGGTTGGAAGGAACGCACCCCCCTTGCCGCCGCAATCAGCCGCGACGAGGGGAACACGTGGAGTGCCCCGCGCAACATCGAGGATGATCCAAAAGGCAGTTTTGGCTATTGCTCCATTCGGTTTGTTGGTAACGACGTGCTGCTTACGTATTATGACTGGCGCGACACCGGCCAAAAGGGATTTCAGAACACCAGCCTGCGCTTCCGCCGGTTGCCGGTGGCGTGGTTTTACGGGAAATAGTTTTGCCTTTTACGGCGCCGGCTGAAGTTTTACCACAAACATATCCCCCTTCCCGCGATGGCGGCCCTGCACCGCGCCGGGCGTTACCGGAAAGTCATCCGATGCCGTGCTGCCGACAAGGTAAATCTCACCCGTTGGGCCCAGCGCCATGCTGCGGATCATGTCCTCGCCTTTGCCGCCCAAATACGTGGCATAGAGAATCTTCGATCCATCGGGCGAAAGAATGACTAGTGCCCCATCGCTCTGGCCTCCGCCGAATTGCCGCTGAACGGCATTGGGTGTGACGGGCAAATCGTTTGCCCCCGTCTGACCGACGATGCAAATGTTAGAGCGGGCGTCACGCATCGGCATCAGCCAGAAGTCGGTTCCTGAACCTCCGAGCAAGGTGGAGAGAAGAAAGATACGGCCATCGGCCGACAGCCACGCCAGAAAGCCATCGCTGGGGCCTTTCAACGCGCGTTGAAGCGCGTTGGCCGTGCATGGAAAACTCTTTGAGTTGGCTGCGCCGGTAAGAAACACGCTGCCGTCTTGGTCGAGCCAGACCTGATGCTCGGCGAATTCGTTATCCTCGCCGCCGAGATACGTGGCATAGACAAGCCGGTCGGCATTCGGAGTAAGTTTGGCCAGAAAGGCGTCGGACTTGCCCCCCAGTTTGGCTTGAGGTGCCCCGGCAGTAACCGGAAAGTCGGCCGACTGGGTGTGGCCGGTCCAATAGATGTTGCCTTGCCGGTCCACGCGCACTCCCATCGAGCCTTCGGTGGCGCTGCCGCCGAGCAATGTGGCAAACACAAGGCCTGTGCCGTCCGGCTTGAGTTTGACAAGCGCCGCATCCTGCGGGCCGTTGCGCTTGGGCTGAATGACGCCTTGGGTCGTGGGAAAGTTGGGCGAATGGCTTTCGCCGACCACGTATACGTTGTCCTGATCATCAAGTGTGAGGCCGCCGCGCGGAAAGTCGTCGCCCGAACCTCCTACATAAGTGCACCAGAGCAATGTCTTGAGGTCGCCGGTGAGTTTGGCAACCATCCAATCCGACGGCGGGCCGCCGTATTTCGGCTGAAAACAATTGGGGGTTGTCCGTATGTCAGGTGAACGCGTGGCACTGGCGATGACGATGTGGCCGCGGCGATCGAGAGCCATGCCATAGACGTTGCGTTCCTGCTTCGACCCGCCGAAATAGGTGGCGGCCAAAATCTTTTTGCCGTCGGCACTAAGGCGAAACAAGTAGCAGTCGCCGCCGTAGATGCCGCCGTGGCCGAGATCCGGATCATCGCCCGCATATTTCGGCTGCACGACGCCTTCGGTGACAGGCAGATTATCGGAGCAGGCTTGTGCGCCAACGAGAACGGAACCGTCGGGATAAACGATGATTTCACGCGCCTGATCCCATTGCAGGCCGCCGAGATACGTGGCATAGGCAATCTTGAAATCATAGATTCTCCCGCCACTGTCCTCCGATCTTTGCTGCGCCCCTTGTCCGTTTTTTTCGACGCCCCAAACCGCAAGAATCAAGACTACCAACGAACTAAAATGTCGCGACCCCATCATGATAGGCTCCTTTGTTCAAATGCCCAAGCACGCACTTCGCGTGGGTGTGACGCCGCCTTTCCACAAGCAGCGCTCTGCCCTTTTGGCCTGTCAAGTGCGACGGGCAGTACCATCTCCTGATTCGTGCGGTTTTAGCGGCGGTATCGCGGGACAAGGCGATGGACACCGTCCGGCTCGCGAACCACATCCATGCCATGCGTCCGAAGAACGCTTCGCAACGCCTCGTCGGGTGGAACATCGCGAAGCACAATGGTCACACGACCACGAAGGTCGCGGGCATCATAAACGATATTCACACCGGCTTGAGCAGCGATGGAACGGACAACGTCGGCCAACGGCTCATCCTTCGCATCGAGCGACACGCGCTTTGCACGCGGCGCTTTGGTCAAATCGGCGCCTCCCTGAGTCTCGACCTCCAGCACCGCAATTGCGAAAGGGGCAAGAACAACATTCATCCGCTCCGCAACCGGCCAATCGCCTTCGAGCGGTTTCGTTGCGCCGAAGACGCTCCGAAGCCGGATTGAGCGTCCCTGTTGCCCGCTTTTTGACAGGTCAAGCAGATTCGCCAGTGTGTCTCTCAGAGCGGCCTTTTTATCGCCGGGATGGCGGAAGGCAAGGGTCCCGGTCCGGCCGTCGAAAGCCGCGAAGCCATAGACTTCGCCTTTGCGCGGATCGCCGCCGATCATGCGGCTAAAGCGAAACACCTTCTCATGCTGCCGGGCCCATTGCGCCGCTTTCGCCAAAACCTTCCACTCCTCCGTCGTGAGATCGTTTGGTTCGACATACCAGTCGTGATGCAGAGACGTCCGCGCGGCCAGCCACCACACCCCGCGCTCGAACGCTTCGCGGCTGTTGCCCTGCGTCCGCCGCTGCACAATGTCGAACGTCACAAACGCGGAGATCGGCATTTCGGTTTGGCGGTGCGCCTGCAGGCACGAGTCCAGATAAGTGTTGTGGCGGTCAAACGGATCGCCGACCCCCGCGTGTTGGTCGTCCGCACCGCCGCGCCACACGAAGTCGCAGTGCTGCAACCAGAAGGGCGACGGATTCGATCCCGAAGTGTAGCCGATGACGAGGCGGGGATTGGCCTTGCGCCACTCGGCGAAAACTTTCATCAATTCGTTCATCTGATAGATCGCGCCGACCGGGCCGACGGGATGGCCATGATCGGGCTGTTGGCAATTGGGCCAGAAGCCGTCCACTTTGATGTAGTCCATTCCTTTGGCGGCCCATTGCGAGAAACTCGCGATGACGTGTTGTTGATAGCGCGGGCCGGCCAGACACAACTTGTCGCCGTTGATCTCATAGCCGGCAGTCTGGCCAAACGCCACGCGCTTCTTCCGAACGCTGTAGCCGCCAATGGGGCCGAACCAAAGCGACAGACCGATGTCGGCGGGACGGAGCGCTTCGGTGAGCGGCTCCCAGCCGCCGGGGAAACGCTTCGGACTGAGCCTTCCCCACAAGCCCGTCGCCGCCTCCCAACGAGTCTCGATTGCGTCAGGCTTTGTGCCGGAGCCAATCGGTGCGTCCATGTCCCAGCCGTCGTCGAGCGTGAAGGAGTCAATCGGCACGCCGGTTTCTTTTTTGATCTGCGCAAAAGCCTGCATCGCTTCCAGCGGCCGGGTTTTGTCCTTCCAATACCAGTCATTGACCAAAAAGATCATGCGGGCAGGCACGGGCCGCGTCGCGTCAATATATTCGAGAAACGCACGTCGGGCCGCATTATCCTCGCCGGCGCCAACAATAAACTCCTGCGGCGGTCTTGTGCTTCGCGGGCGACACATGTCGTCGTTGACCGGAAGGCGGCATGAAAGGCCGCGCGACGTGGCGTAATGCTCCGCGCCCGGATGTCGGATGGCCATAAACAAGTCATCCACATAGACCGGCTGGCCACAACCACCGGCGAAGCCCAGAGCCGTTTCAATTTTGCCCGGGCCCGATTGCCCGCGAATATTTTCGCATTTCCATTCGCCGAATCGAATGGCTGCAAGAGTTTGGCCAATAGTCTCATGTGTCAACTCGCGCACTACCCATGGCCGCCCCGCATGCACGGCTGTGACCAGCGACAGTCCGTTGTGCCCGCGTGGAAGACCGGGGTGTTCGAGATATACTACAAGACTGTTTTCCTGTCCCCTACCTACTTCGCTCACTTGTTTGACCTGACACTCGCTCGCGCGGATCCACTTTCCATTTTCCAGTTCAATCACAAAATCCTCGCCCTCGAGCTTCGTGACCTTGCCCGTGCGGCGATTCGTGATCGCCGCGGTGCGCAGACGCCCGCCCGCAAGCGACATCTCCCAGAGGAGGTACTCGTTCCCAATTGAGGCCTTGTCGGATTCGATCTTCACCTCGACTGATTTCCTTTCTGGCGTCGCGGTGTAAGTTATCTCGACGATAGCCCAGACCAACAGCAAAAGCGCCGCCGGCAAAGCGATACCACAATGGTTGCGCATCATTACCTCCCTGAAAAGTCTCTTTGCTGTTTGCAGTTATACCGCCGGCGGCTCGCCGGTGCTCTAAACGTACGTCTTGCCATGTTACCCGGCCCAAACCCAGCGTCATCCGCGCAACCTACGCCTAACGTCGCCTTTCGCCACCACCCAAGAGGTTAGAGTCAAGAAGTGAAAAGTCAGAAAAGATCTTCGCAAATTGGCTGCATGCTTAGGCCGAAGAGTTTAAAGCACCGGCGGGCCGCCGGCGGTCCAACTGCTGCCTCCCCACGCTGAACTCCAACACCACTCTTTAGGATCCTTGCACAACCCCGGCATCACAGGATTGGCTTCGATATACGACGCACGTGCCGCAAGGTCGGCCTCATCGCGAATGATCCGATCATAATACTCCCTATGCCAGAAGCGGCCCGCCGCCGAAATGCGCCGCATCGCTTCGTGCGCGGTATAGCTGCGCAGACTATGAAGTATCTCCTCCAGCGTCCATAGTCCCGCGCCATTGGTTTTTTCGATGGGTGTCAGAATCAAGTGAACATGATTCGGCATGATTACCCAGTGATTCAGGATGTATTTATGGCCGGCATGGTGATGCAGGTTTTCCGCAACCAACGCAGCGATGCGAGCATCCCCAAGATGACAGGGACCATAGCCTGTGTCCAGATGCCGGTCCAACGCAGCATGCATTTCCTCGCGAACAATGCTTTCCTCTGCTTGCCGTTTTGTTGCATCTTCGATTTGCGCAGCCAGACGGAAGCGGGCACCGAACTGCTCTCGCATTTCGGCGATCACGCGTTGGGGCAGACTTCCAGCCAAACGATAAGTGATAAAGTAGCTGCGCCCACGAATTTCCAAGTGCGGCAACCGGCGCCGATGAAAACGCGATTCGCAACCGTCCGGCCATTTGTCCTCTCGCATAGGATTCTTTTCGTTGGACCGCCGGCGGCTCGCCGGTGCTCTAAACGCTCGTCTTGCCACGTTGCCCAGCCCAAACCCAGCATCATCCTCTCAACCAACGCTTAAAGCACCAGCGGGCCGCCGGCGGTCCAACTGCTGCCAACGTCTTTAAGGTTTGATTAGATGCCACATAAGGCGATAGCCAAAATCGTCGGGCGTGGTTTGAATGATTATCTCGTCGCCCGATTGTTTGTACTCAACCGCGCCGATCGCCTTGCGGCTCTCATCGAGCCGCTCGATCTTCGCGACCTGCGTGTTTGCTTTTCCGGCGAGTTGCGACGGCTTGATGCGAATTTCCGAGACGGGACTTCCCGGCAGAAGGACAATCTCCCACGTGTCCTTCTCAACGCTCAATCGAAACGCGCCGTTCGTGGCGACCGGTCCAAATCCAATGACCTTTCTTTCCGTGTTCGCTTCAATCAGCGACCGTCGGGGCGGGCGTGCATCTACGAAGATCGCACCGGCTGATTCGGCATAGCCGCACACGACTCCCTCCCGTCGCGTCACTTGCGCGCGCACATTTCCCGCTCTTGCAATAAACCCATAAGGCGGCAAAATGTCCTCGCCCACTTTCCAGTCGGTTGTTCCGCGATTCACCCACACGGTTGCGTCATTTCCAAAGCGTACAATTTGCCGGTGAATGTCGCCGTCCGCGAATTCGTGGCTTGTCATCGGCCGCTTGCCCAACTCGGCGCAGATATCGTGCAGCATCCAGTATGTCAGAATTGTCTCAGCGCTCGAATCGCCGTGGGCCATCGGATTGCGTCCACCCAGCACGGTGAGCGACAGGTAGTCGTCGCTGCCGTAGCCGTGGGTGCGTTGATCAAGGCCGCTGACGTAGCGGCTGGCCAGACCACCCGCGAACAAAATGAACGAGCCGTGCGAGGCCATGTCGTGCCACGGCGTTCGCTCGGCGTCGGCGCAGGGTGTCTTCCAGCCCCACTGGGATTGCGGATCGCGCGTCACGCTGTTATGATCCGACTCGCCGGCATCGAGGTGCCCGATGTGGTGATCACTTCCGGCCTCGCTGATTTGCGGCGCACCACCGAACTGCGCACGCACATAGTCGAAGCACTCGCACCACTTCTGAATGGTTTCCATCTTCGTATGAAACTTGCCGGTGTGATCGTAGAAATCCATCGGCGCAATCGCCGTGAAAACATCAATAAAGTAGGCGTCGGGCTTTACGTCGCCCGCCAGCAGCGCGATGTTCTTCTTCATCCAAGGCTGAAAAGAGTCGGGCCGCCAGCGGTAACTTTGCGCGGCGCGCCCCTTGTTGAACCATGCCTTCTGCGGCGTGCCATCCTCATTGAAGATGATATGCGCGTAGGAATAACCTTCGGCATCGGGGTAAAAGTCTATGTAGTTGTCGTGCGGACAAAACAGAATGCCGTGTTTGCGGCACGTCTCCGCCAGCCGCAGAAACTCCCCATGGTCGCCCCGCGCCGGATAAATCTCCGGCAACCGATAATCATACCCCCAGCGCTGCCAATTGTGCCACACATAGACGCAGTCGGTGACCCCGTATTTCGCCAGTTGCTCGACCGTCGTGATGCCGTGCTTGTAGTCGGTGCCCCAGTAGTCGAGACACATCCGGCCCTGAAGTTTGTTCAGACTCGGTGCAGGTTTAAAATTTGCAATCCCCTCGCGATATACCTTCGCCGCCGCGAAAGCCCCCTTCTCCGATGGGATCAGCGATACCGTCGCGTCATGATGAACCTGCATCGAGCAGAGCGACTGCTCGGGGTCGCACACGAGACGGTCGGGGAAAATGTCGGTCGCCTGAACCACGCTTAAGCCATTATCGTAGTCCACTCCCACATGGCGCGTGGAAAGATGGAAGCCGTCGCTGGAAAGCGTAAAGCGCCCGGGCTTTTCCAGCACGTTGCCGAAGCCGGCATAGACACGTTCCGGCTTTGTCTCAACGGCCGGTCCCAAGCCGATCAGCGTGAACCGCGGATGGCCGCGATGGTTTCGCTCAACGCCCGGCATCGAGAACTTGCAGCGCAACGCGCCATTTTCCGCCCACACTTCGACGCGAACCTTCGTGGGCTTTTCACCGCAGAGCAGTGTGGTTTCGACGGCACCGCGGCCCGCATCAAATAAGCTCTGCCACGTTGCGCCCGACGCAAGCGGGATCGCGGCAATGTCGGTTCCGTCTATCTGAATCTGGTATCCGGCAAAAACGAGATTTTGCTTTTCGCTCGCAATGGCAACAGCCGCATCGCACAGTCCCTGCGCGCCCGGTAGAAAGCAAACTCCAAACGTTCCCGACTCGCTCTGGATTTGCCAGCCCCATTGCAGATTGCCGCCGCGAAGGGCTTGCCGCGCGACTTGAATCGCGCGTTTCTGCAGCGCCGCCCGGGAATCCGCCGACGGCGCCGGCGGCAGTTTCCCCACCACAATCGCCGGATTGCCCCAATGGCCGGAATCACAAACCGTGTTGTGTGCAGGCCCGGGGCCGGCCCAAAGCCGCAGCGCGATTGTCTTGCCGGCAAACTCCGACAAATCCACCGACGCCGGCTCCCATGTTTTGGATTTCGTGAAGCGGGCAAAGAGGGCTTTCGGACCGCTCGCGGCCCCGCCGGAGTTTTCCCCCGGTTGGACCGCCGGCGGCTCGCCGGTGTTTTTTCTAGCTTGGATCGCCGGCGGCTCGCCGGTGCTTTTCTTTTCCCCAACAAACACCTTGAACTCAACGCCATCGCTCGGCGGCTCATTGGCGGCGTTGTCGCGTATGGCCGTTGCGAAGGTCAGCGTGATGGGCTTCATGTCGGGCAGCGTGACCTCATAATCCGCCCAGATATTTCCCCAGCCTTTGCGATAGGGCGGATGAATCGAGATTGCCTCCTGTCGGCCGCCGCGATCTATGGAGGCAAAATCAAATGTTGCACCCGATTCCTTGTCCGATCCGCGCCAGCCGGCGCCCAGCTCGCGCGGCTCGCCCTTATCGCCGATTTGAAGCGCGACGGACTGCGGGCGCAGCCGAATAAGCGGCGTGAGCCCGGCTTTGATTTCAGTCGGACGCGTCGGACTCGTCCGACTTGCCGCCACCTCGACAATCTTGATCGGATGGGCCGTGCGTGTTTCTTTCGTCGCCGGATCAGTGAATGTCGCGCGGGCATGGATGGGATACAGCGCGTTGTAGCTTTTCGCGCCCGCCGTTACGGCGAGCTTAACGACGCCTCGTTCTCCGGCAGGCACCTTGATTTTGGGTTCGACTTTTTTCGTCTGAACGTCGCCAATATTCCAATCATCAATCACCCAGACTTCCAGAGTGATTTCGACTTCCTGCGCCGCCGTGTTCTCCACCCGCACGGTTACATCGAACGGCTTGCCCAATTCCGTCACCTTGTCCGGCGCTTCGATCGCCACCGTGACCGGCCCGGCCGTATCGCGCGGCGGCAAAAACGCAGCCGCCTTTTCTGCAAGCAAGAAGATCAGCAGCGCCAAAACCACCGTCGTTCCAATTCGTCTTGCCATGGTTGCATCCTCCCTCGAGGCACGGCGTCGGGTTGTTTAGGCCGCCCCGCGCCGTATCCCGTGATTTCAAATCCTTCCTCAGTCGGTAGAATCCATAGCCGTGAAACTTTTCCTTTGCAACCGCTCATTTGCCGGTGCGATGAATAGGAGCCGTTGGGAGCGACCGCAATGATCCGCCAATTGGAACTTGGCCCCAAAGCGCCCGGCGAATTTCGCATCGCCCATCTGTCCGACCTGCACATCAGCGCCGACCGGTCGGGCCTGCGCAGCCGCTGGCGCAGCTGGGTTGGCAAGTCGCAGGCCAAGAACCTCGTCAATTTGCAAACGGTCCTGAGCGATCTCGCCGCGCAGGACATAGACCATATCGTCATTACGGGCGACCTGACCAACGGCGCCAAGGAAGAAGAATTCGACGCACTCAAGCAGGCACTGGGCGACTGGCTTCAATCCGACCGCCTGACCGTTCTTCCCGGCAATCACGACCTGTCCTACCGCCGTGTCCGCCCCGGCATGGCCCTGCATGAGTGCCCACGCAAGCTGTGGCACTTTGTCAGCCACTTCCCGGGGCTGTTTCCTTCACACTATCCGCCGGAAATGCGCCATGCCAAGAAGCAGCTGTTTCCGTTTGTCAAGTCGCTCGACGGCGGGCACATTGCCCTGATCGTGATTGACACGACAGGCCATCTGACGACGAAGGCCGGACCGTTCAACAGCTTCGGGCAGGTGGGGCTGGCCCAGCTGGCCGAACTGCGCGCCATCCTGAAAAACCCGTGGCTTCACAACTGCATTAAGATCGTCGCCATGCACCACCACCCGATGATCGTGCCCATTGCCACGATGTTCGACAGCTTCAAGTATCTGTTTCAGTCCAAGCAGCTTCTGGATTTGCTTTACGAAAGCCGCATCGAACTGGTGATCCACGGCCACAAGCACCACCCGTTCTGCTGGCAGTCGCACACCTTTCGCGGCCACGATATGATTGTCATCTGCGCCGGCCCGCCGGATGCTTACGCGGGCGCCAAGTCGTCCGATCTTGTCTATAACATCTACTCGATTGTCGGCCATCGCATTGCCATCCATTATCGAACCTGTCCGGCCAGCCAGCGGCCCAAAACCGAGTTCTCCCATATCCATGCGAGCAAACCCGAACGCTGAGCCGTCCCGATGCCGATTCTCGTGTTGAATGACATGGTGATTATCCTGGCCTTGGCCTTGCTGGTCATCTTCGCCTGCCATCGCCTGCGTGTTCCCACGATTGTCGGTTTCCTGCTGACCGGCATGCTGGCCGGCCCCCACGGCTTGAAGCTGGTGCGCGCCGTCGAGGCCGTCGAAACACTATCCGAAATCGGCGTGATTCTGCTTCTGTTCACAATCGGTCTGGAATTCTCGGTTGCCAATCTTGCGGAGTTCCGGGCCGCTGTCTTTGTTGGGGGCACACTTCAGATGCTCCTGACTATCGCAGTTGTGGTGGCTTTGGGCATTCCGCCCGGAGCGTCGCCGGGCCAGATGCTTCTCATCGGCTTTGTGATTGCCACCAGCAGCACAGCGATTGTCCTGAAAATTCTTCAGGACCGCGCGGAGATTCACAGCCCGCATGGCCGCGCGATCCTCGGCGTCCAAATCTTCCAAGACGTGGCCGTTGTCCCAATGATGCTGCTCATCCCGTTTCTTGCCGGCCATACCACCGGCCAAATGGCGTCGTTCTGGCCGTTTCTGGCCAAAGGCCTTGCCGTGGTACTCCTCGTGTTGATCAGCGCCAAATGGCTGGTGCCAAATCTGCTTTATCAGACGGCGCGATTACGGGATCGCGAAGTCTTCCTCCTCAGCGTCGTCCTGATCGGGCTGGGCACCGCGTGGCTAACTTCGAGCGTCGGCCTGTCTCTGGCGTTGGGCGGATTCCTTGCCGGGCTCATCATTGCCAGTTCCGAATACGGCCATCGCGCCCTCGGTGATATCCTGCCGTTCCGCGACATCTTCACCAGCCTCTTCTTTGTTTCCATCGGCATGTTGCTCGATGTGTCGGTGGTTTTTCACCATGCGGCGCTGGTGGTGGGGGCAACCGCGGGCATCATCCTGATGAAGTCTCTGGTAGCGAGTCTTTCCATTTATGCCCTCGGACTGCCGATGCGTTCGGCGACCCTGTCGGGCTTGGCTTTGGCTCAAGTGGGCGAATTCTCTTTTGTCCTCTTGCGGGCCGGTTTGGAGCAGGAACTGCTTTCCCGTGAACTCTACCAATTGCTTCTCGGCATAGCGATTCTTACGATGATCAGCACACCGTTTGTCATTGCCGCCGGACCCTATCTGGTTTCCTTGGGGTCGCGAATCCCGCTTCCCCGAGGATGGCGCTCGACCCCGACCGCGCCCGACCCTTCGGACATGCCCACGAACCGAACCGACCACCTCGTCGTGATCGGCTACGGGCTGAACGGCCGCAATCTCACTCAGGCCGCTTCCGCCGCCGGTATTCCTTACGTCATTATCGAAATGAACCCCCGAACGGTCCGGGAAGAAAAGCAGCGCGGACAGCCCATCCTCTACGGCGACGCCACACAGGCCGCTGTGCTCAAACAAGCTGAAACCCAAACCGCACGCGTGGTTGTCGTGGCCATTTCCGATCCGGCCGCCACGCGCCGCATCGTGGCTTCCGTGCGCGAACTCAACCCCCGCGCCTGGATCATCGCCCGCACCCGCTTTGTCACCGAGGTCGAGCCGCTGCTCAAACTGGGCGCCGACGAAGTCATTCCCGAAGAATTTGAAACCTCGGTCGAAATCTTCACCCGCGTCCTGACCAAGTATCTGGTGCCGGTGGACGACATCGCGCGGCTGGTCAAACAGGTGCGCGCCGACGGCTATCAGATGCTCCGCAGCCCCGCGCGCACGACAGGCACCTTGTCCGACCTCAAAACGCGCATCCCCGATCTCGAAATCGCCACGCTCCGCCTCGGCGACGACTCGCCGGTCATCGGCAAAACCCTTGCCGAGATCGAACTGCGAAAAGTCTGCGGCATTCACCTCGTGGCGATTCACCGCGACGACGAAATGCTCCTCAATCCCGGCGGCGACCTGCGGCTGAAAGCCCGCGATCTTGTCTTTGTTCTCGGCACCGCCGACCGGGTCACAGCTGCTGCGGAATTTTTGGGAAAAGGCCACCGCCATTGCGGGCAGTGAGCCCGCCCCTGAACGCGTGCAATTCCCAATTTTAAAGCTCGCCCAAAACCCCGATAGTTTGTCGGAGAACGCATGTAATTCTTGCTTTGGTAGGCCCTTGGAATAGGAAAGAACTATGGCCGTGGTAATCCAATACTACATACGTTCCACGCACCACTTTATGGGGTTTTCGAAGAGGCTCAGCGGGCCTAATTAACGCTTGCCTGCCAACGGATAATATCGCCCTGCGAAACCGTTCCGTTGGTTGGATCATAAGTCCACGGGATAAACTTGCCCTGGCTAATCTGATCCAGATGCGTGTTGCCGTAACGCTGATACCAGAACGCTTGGCCCGTGGTCGGGTCGGGGCCTTTGATATGGTCCGGCCCGTTCGATACGATCACGTAGGGCGAGTGGTGCCAGACCCAATTGGGCGGCTGCGGATCGGGCGGATACTGCAAGAGCCACGAGATAGCTGCATAGCCGTAGCTATACGGGTCGCCACTTCCGTCTATCCAGCCGCGCCAGTCGGTCACGGCGAGGGTCTTTTTGAAGGGGTCGGGATAGCTGACCGTGGTCAGATAGGCGAGGGGAGTGGTCAGCGGGAGCAGATGATGAACGCCGCCGCTGAACGCACTGGATTGCGGGAACGGCACGCCGCGTCCCACGCACCAGGGATAGACGTTGTGGTCCACGACGTAAGCTTCGAGGGCCACGGTCACGTTGCGCATGTCAGATTTGACACGGCTGACCTTGGCGCGCGTTTGCGCTTCCAGAAAGTTCGGAATCGCAATCGCCGCCAAGATGGCGATAATCGCCACGACGATCAGCAGTTCGATGAGTGTGAAACCTTTTCGTTTGTTCAAAACATACCTCCACAGGTGAAATGGATATGATGAGATAATCATGTATCTCACGTTTTCGTTCACCGGCCTTTGCGCGAAATCAAATCTGCCACCAAACCCAACACCGCCAACTGCACCCCGCTGAGAAGCAGCACCGACACCGTCCCGTCGAGAATGTTGTGCGTCAGGATGCCGATAATCAGCATGGCCACACCCGCCGCCCCAAAAGCCAACGCCGCCGGCAGGAACACTTTCAGCGGATGAAAATAGGTGATGGTGCGGATGATTGTCAAGAGGATTGCTGCGGTGTCTTGAACCGGCCGGATTTTCGACCGCTCGCGGCCGGAGCGCGGGCGATAGGTAATCGGCACATATTCTACGGTCAAGCCCTCGCACAAATACGCCAATGTCAAGGTTGCCGTCAGGGAAAACCCATCGGGCGCAAGGCGCAAAAACCGCTCCGCGTCGCACCGCCGGAAAGCCCGCAGCCCCGAGTTCAGGTCAGGAATCCGCCGGCCCGCCAAGTAGTTCGCCGTCACGGCCAAAAGACCCTTGGCCAAGCGCCGGTGCCATGGCCCCAAGTTGCGCCGCGCTTCGGGCTGGTGCGATCGGTCGCCAACAGCCATGTCGGCGCCCGCGCCTATAGTCTCAAGCAAGCGGGGGATTTCCGCCGCCGGATAGGTTCCGTCGGCATCGAGAATGACAATCAGTTCACCGCTACTGTGCCGGATGCCGGTCTTAATCGCTGCGCCGTAGCCTCGGTTTTCGCGATGATGGACAAGATGAACGGGCAGGCGTTCCAGAGTGTTGCTGTTCAGATCGGTCGAACCGTCGTTGACGAGGATTATTTCGTAGTCATTGCGGCCATGGAGCGCCGTGCGGATTTCCTCCACCACCCCCCCAATTGTTTCCTGCTCGTTGAAAAAGGGTAGGACGATGGAAAGCGAAACCTTTTCCCTTTCGCCCATGTGTTTCCGCAATTCCGCCGCTGCTTTCTTGTGGCTCATACCTTCGCTCTTTGCCGATTCTGCGTTGCGTTTGCCATCCTTCCAACAGTGCCAAGCATGTCTGGTAGCGATTTCACTTTCAATAGAAAGAAGCACCGCCATACCCCCGCTCATCATATGCCGGCGCGACCATCGGGGTTCATTCCCTCCGCGCTTGTCCACGTTGCGTGCCGCGGCCGAAGAAGTTCTTTCTTCTTGAAGAGCCAAGCAACAACAGTTTGGCTTACTCCGTTCTGGCTAATCCCATCAGGAGGAACACAGCATGAGAAGAACATCGGCAGTCATCGCAATCGGGGTTATCGCAGTCCTGCCATTTGGTGCCTCAGGGGCTTCGGCTGCGGCGGGCAAAGTTCGCAAGACCGCGCCTTCCGCCCCGCCGGCCTCATCCCCATCGCTCGCACTTCCGGCCGAAGGCGAGGTGCTGAAAACCCTGCGCAAAGGGCACCCGCGTCTGGTGGCGACGTCGGATATCCTTGAACAGGTGAAAAAGACAATCGCCGCCGACCCCGCGGCCGGCGACTACTACAAGTCGCTCAAACAATCGGCCGACCAAACGTTGGGTCAAAAACCGGTCGAGTATATTATCGTCGGCCCTCGGCTTCTCTCGCAAAGCCGGCGCTGTCTGTCGCGGGTGGCCGCCTTGTCCTTGATGTATCGGCTCAGCGGCGACCGACGCTACGCCGACCGTGCCAAGCAGGAGATGTTCGCCGCCGCCGCCTTCCCCGACTGGAATCCCAGCCACTTCCTCGACACCGCAGAAATGACCCACGCTTTCGCGCTGGGTTATGACTGGCTTTACGACTATCTGACCGCCGAAGAGCGCACGCGCATTCGAACCGCTATTGTGGAAAAGGGGCTCAAGCCGTCGGTTCCCATTTACGACAACAATCGAGGCTGGGCGCGGTCCGACTACAACTGGAACCAAGTCTGCAACGGAGGTATGACTATCGGTGCACTGGCGATTGCCGACGAAGAACCCCAACTGGCCGCCCATATTGTCGCCGCCGCCATCCGCTCGGTCCCGCGCGCCATGCAGTCCTACGCCCCCGACGGCGGCTGGGCCGAGGGGCCGGGCTATTGGAGCTATGCCACCCGCTATAACGTGTTCATGCTGGCCGCGCTCGAATCGGCGCTGGGGACCGACTTCGGCCTGTCGCAGCTGCCAGGCTTCAACAAGGCGGGACTATTTCGCATCCATTCGGTCGGGCCAATCGGCCTGACGTTCAATTTCGCCGATGCAGGCGACCGCGCAGGGCGCGTGTGCGAGATGTTTTGGTTGGCCCGCAAGTTCAACCAGCCCATTTATGCCTGGCATGCGCGCCAGTTTGCCGGCGGCGACCCGTGGGAACTGCTCTGGTATGACGGACGCGGCAAAGGCCCGAAGGCCGACGGCCTGCCCCTCGACGCCTATTTTCGCGGCATCGAAGTGGCCTTCTTCCGCAGCGCGTGGGAAGACCGCAACGCTCTTTACGTGGGCTTTAAAGGCGGCGACAACAAAGCCAACCACGGGCACCTCGACCTCGGCAGCTTTGTGCTCGATGCCTTGGGACATCGCTGGGCCGTGGACCTTGGCGGCGACGACTATAATTTGCCCGCCTATTTTGGCGATAAACGTTGGACCTATTTCCGCCTGCGCACCGAGAGCCACAACACGCTGGTCATCAACGGCGAGAATCAGGATACGCGCGCCGTTGCGCCGATAGTCGCCTTCGACACGAAGCCGGAGCGCGCCTTTGCCGTCGCGGACTTGTCCAAAGCCTATGCGCCGGCAGTTCGCCACGCCCATCGCGGCATTGCGCTGCTTGAACGCCGGCATGTCCTCGTGCAGGATGAACTGGAAGCCGACAAGCCCGTGGAGGTTGTCTGGGGCATGCTGACGCCGGCGAAGGTCTCCCTGCGTGGTGCGGAGGCCGACCTCGTCATCCAGGACGCCGCACTGTCGCTGCAAATTCTCGAACCGCAGGGAGCGAAGTTCGACACGATGTCGGCCAACCCGCCCAAACCCCAGCGCCAGAATCCGGGCATTACCAAGTTGGTTGTTCGATTGGCCGGACCCGTTGCAAGCGTGCGGATTGCCGTGCTGATAACACCGCATGCGGCGGACAAGTCGCCCGAAAAATGGACCGGAACTCTGGCGCCACTGGCGCAGTGGGCAAAGCAATAGATGTTTCGGCGTGGCAAGTCGGACCGGAAATCTCTGACGAGGAATCTCCTGCGGTCGAGGGGATGCGGCAGCTCGTAGAACCTTGCCCGCCGTGGGGGCAATTTGCTCACTACGCGGTCAATTGGGAGAAAGCGGGAACCTTTTATGTTCCAAGGATGAACCCATGGAGGGACGATTTCCACCGAGTCCGGATCGAAAATGCGGTCGGGGTGGAAGCCGACCCTCCATCGCTTTTTGCGATGTTTTTTGCTTGACGAGAAAGATAAATGAACCGATGTTTTTATTTAGGGATTCGGAATGGATTGCACGTTTGGGAAAAGGCATTCCAGACCTGAAGCATTGGAGAAAGGAGGTGAGAACTGAATGCGGGAAAAACGCAAGAGGGCAATCCCCGGATGGGTTGCATGGTTGGTAACGTGGTTGGTCGAAGAAATCCACTGGTTCAAGAAGACACTCAGGAGCATGGAGTTTTTTCAAACCAACCCTGCTTTTCTGCCGTTAGGCGCCGCCATAAAGACATACGAGGGGAATTGGACTATATCTACTCGATACGATTGGGGAGGAAGTTTTTGGCGGCCCGATCCTGCAGCGATCATTGGCATGCAAGCAATGGCGATATTTCCGCCCGTATGGGCGTGCGCGGCTCTATCCAAAGTCTCGAGCATCTGCTTTGCCGGCGGCAGAAAGCAGTCTGCGAACGCAGGCAGAGTCTTTAGTCCGTAACGGCAACCGGCGTCCAGCCTTCCAAAAAACGATCTTGCGTATTTCCCTTACATAGAGAGAGCAGGGTATTCCAGAGGATGTTCCAAATTCCTTTGGGGCAATCCATTCGAGCAGCACGGAATTGCGGTTGCGATCGTGCAAATTTTACGCATGGGAGGCATGAGGCATGAAACTCCAAGACAAAAAATGTGGGTTCACCCTGATCGAGCTGTTGATCGTCGTTGCGATCATTGCTATTTTGGCGGCGATCGCCATACCCAATTTTCTTGAAGCGCAGACGCGGGCAAAAGTCTCGCGCGTGAAAAACGACCTGCGCACGCTGGCCGTGGCGGAGGAAGCCTACTTCGTGGACTGGAACTCGTACACCAAGTATGACCGCGGCGGCGACGACTGGATTGCCCCCGGTGTGCCCTGGCTCGAAGGCTGGAAGCAACTGACCACGCCCATAGCCTATACAACCAGCATTCCGCGCGATCCGTTTGGAGAAAGCCGCACCACTCCCGGGGCAGCAGAGCCCAGCGCCGCGCTATACGAGCTGGGGACGGGAGCCGTCGGCGAGGGTCCGAGCGCCCCGCAGGCTTCGGGCACGCCCGACCGGCCGATGCAGCGCGCCGCCGATTCCTTCATGATGTCCGGCAACGGCCCCGACCGCCTTGATCAGACCAACGGCAGCTCGCCGAACCGTTACACTTGGAGTGAATGGAATTACCCGTATGTTAATATCCCGATGGATCACAACAACGCCGTCGAGGATGCCTTGGGTCTGTGCTATGACCCAACCAACGGGACAATCAGCCGGGGCGACATGCTGCGATTCGGAGGACAGAAAATCCCCGGCCGCGCCATGGATGTGCTGTATGGCGCAGCCATGAAGTAGGATCAAGTCGCGAAACGTGGGCGCATACATGACCATTCACCAAGGACAGGGAAAGGAGCAACGATCATGACACATCGAAACAACCACAACAGAGCCTTTACTTTGATCGAGTTGCTGATCGTTGTGGCGATCATCGCCATCCTTGCGGCAATTGCGATCCCCAATTTTCTGGAAGCGCAGGTAAGGGCAAAAGTTTCGCGCGCCCGAAATGACCTCCGCACTTTGGCCACCGCCATGGAAGCCTACTACGTGGACTGGAATTCTTATACGTATCACGCCGGCGGGGCGGATTTGGGGCCTGCCTCCGGAGGAAGTTACGGGCTGCGCGGCTGGCGACAGCTAACTACGCCGGTTGCTTACACAACCAGCATTCCCTTTGACCCCTTCGGCGATGCCAAGCAATTGGATGGAAACAACCGATGGGGACGGATCATCTATGAGATGGGTTCCAGCGCCGTCGGCATTGGATCGGCCGGGCACCCCGATAATCCCGGAAACGGCATGCCCAGTGACACATGGGAAATGAGCTGCCATGGCCCGGACAAGTATGACGACACGGTTACCCGAGGCAACTCTGCGGGGCGCTACTCATGGGACTGGAACGAAGCCAGCTATCCGTGGGTGAATATTCCGGGCAATGATCCGGCGGCAATCAACCAAGGGCTTGGTTTGCTGTATGATCCGACCAATGGAACGGTCAGCGGCGGGAACGTCATGCGGTTTGGCGGACAAAAGCCACCCGGCCAAGTTTTCGATCTGCTGTTCAGCTTGGCCTCCAAATAACACCGGTTGCTGCAAAGCGGCACCGTAACGCCAAAAACGGAGGATATGTTATGAAAGCATCAAGAAGAAGAAAGGCCTTCACGTTGATCGAATTGCTCATCGTCGTGGCCATTATTGCCATCCTCGCGGCGATTGCCATTCCCAACTTTTTGGAGGCCCAAACGCGTGCCAAGTGCTCAAGGGTGCGCAATGACGAACGGGCGCTGGCGGTTGCTCTCGAAGCTTACTTCACCGATTGGAATTCATACACCGATCTCGACAAAGGCGACCGGGCCGACAATCCGCGCGGCTGGAAACAGCTGACCACCCCGATTGCGTATATCACCAGCATTCCGCTCGACCCATTCGGCGAGGCTCGCAATCTCGGGGCCAGCGCCGCGCGCATAGACCCGTGCTATGAGTTGGGAACAGGGGCGGTCGGCGAAGGCCCGTCGGGCGCAAACAATACGTTCGGGCAGCTTCGCGCGAGCAACACGTTTGAGATCAGCTGCGCCGGGCCGGATCACTTTGACAACACCATGGGCGGAACCAGCACCTTTATCACCAACCGCTACGCATGGAACGAGGATAATTATCCGTGGATGAACATCCCCGCCGACGAGCCTGCCGCTGTCGCAGAAGCCTTGTCGCTGCTTTATGATCCAACCAATGGAACTGTGAGCGGGGGCAATATCCTGCGCTTCGGCGGCCAGAAACCGCCCGGCGCTATCTTTGACGTGCTCTTTGCCAATGCATCAAAGTAAGCAGAAGACCGCGCGTGCCGGCTTCTGAAAAAAAGGAGCGTTGAAAATGAAGCAAAAGACCAAAGAAAAGCGCGAACGGCAGCGCGGATTTACCTTGATTGAATTGCTGATTGTCGTGGCGATTATTGCGATTTTGGCCGCGATTGCCATCCCCAACTTCCTCGAAGCGCAAACGCGCGCCAAGTGCTCGCGCTGCAAGTCGGACATGCGCACCCTCGCCACGGCCCTCGAGGCCTATTTCGTGGATTGGAATTCCTATACCTGCACCGACCCCGGCGACACATGGTATGCCTTCAACGGTTGGTATCGTCTGACCACCCCCGTGGCCTATACCACGTCCATCCCCGCCGATCCATTTGGCGACGCCCGCTATCCGGGGGGAAGCATGAAACGCTTGGACCCGATGTATGAACTGGGGTCGGGGGCAATAGGGATGGGAACAACGGGGTCGAATTTCAGCAACAATCGCCCGAGCGACACGTGGGAGATGTCGGGAGCCGGCCCGGACCATCGCGACGATACGCTCGACATCAGTAACTACGGCGGCGGACATCAGTTTGCGTGGAACGAGGTTACTTATCCGTGGTTTTCCTCCAACCCCGCGGGGGCCGATGATCCGGCGGCCTGCAACGAGGCGCTGACGCTGATTTATGATCCCACAAATGGGACGGTGAGCTACGGCAATCTCCTGCGGTTCGGCGGCCAGAAGCCACCCGGCAAGGTATATGATCTCCTGTATGCGGCAGCCTCGAAGTAAGCAGCGGCACGAATCTCAATCAGGGAAACGGTTCGGAGTGCGGACACAACGCCTGCACTCCGAATTCTATTTGACGATCCTCGTACGCAGACCGGAGTGCAGAGGAACTTGCCGAGGTTGGACCGCCGGCGGCTCGCCGGTGCTCTACGCGGTCGTATTGCGACGTTATGAAGAAGGGCGCTATGCAGTTGACAACCGGTATTCTGCTTTCCGTCATTACTTCGCGGGCTAAAGCCCACTCGCAATAACGGATGACAGAACGCCGGTTATCAACGCTTCGATGCTCCTGTTAGAGTCTATCCGAAAACGTGGCTTGGCCGTCTCGGCCAAGATGATTGGGCGGGCAGGCCCAAGCCCCGATCGAACGGTTTTCGGATAAACTCGTAATACTTGGCGCAAAGCCGCCGTCTTTCCCAACGACGGACTCTCAAAGCACCGGCGAGCCGCCGGCGGTCCAACCCCGGCAAGAGGCTTTGGATCTTCCAGCACATGCATCGAAAGGGCATATTACACATGTGCGCCGTCCGTTTGGCCGTGTTCGGCATGCTGATTTCGGGATTGCTTGTCCCGGCAAATGGCGCCGAGCTCGAACGCATCCATTACAACCACCCCGGTCTTGTTGTGGACCTCGGCGTCGGGCTTTGGGCATGGCCGCTGCCGATGGACTTCGACAGCGACGGCGACAACGACTTGGTCGTGGCGTGCCCCGACGTTCCCTACAAAGGGATTTACCTTTTTGAGAACACTCAGGGAAACATCAAGATGCCGGTCTTCAAACCGGCGGTGCGGGTAGGGCAGGGGAGCAGCAATCTTCAAGTCTCTTATGTGGACGGCGCGGCACGCATCTTGGCGCCCGGCGAGGAACTGGTGGATTTCAAGGCCAACGAATTTGCCAAACGCACGCGCATTTACAAGGCGTCCAATATCCATGATACCAAAGGCCGCGTGCGCGCCAACCAATGGAAATATTGCGACTACGACGGTGACGGCGCGCTTGACCTCGTCATCGGCGTCGAGGACTGGGCGGACTACGGCTGGGACAACGCCTTTGATTCCGCGGGCAAGTGGAAAAACGGCCCGCTGCATGGCGTCGTCTATTGGGTGCACAACTCCGGCACCACGACCAAACCGCAATATGCCGCGCCAGTCAGAGTCGAGGCCGGCGGAAAGCCCATTGACACCTTTGGCATGCCGTCGCCCAACCTCGCGGATTTTGACGGCGACGGCGATCTCGACTTGGTCTGCGGCGAATTTCTCGACAAGCTAACCTATTTTCAAAACACCGGCACGCGCACCCGGCCGCAATACGCCGCCGGACGGTTGCTTTCCCATAACGGCCAGCCCATTACCATGGACCTTGAAATGATCGTCCCCGTCGCTCTCGATTGGGACAAGGACGGCGACGTGGACTTGGTCGTCGGGCAGGAAGACGGCCGCGTGGCGCTGATTGAGCACACGGGCAAAGTGAGCGACGGCATGCCGCAGTTTCTGCCGCCGGTCTTTTTCCAGCAACAGGCCGATGAGGTAAAGTTCGGCGCGCTCGTCGCTCCTGTGAGCGTGGATTGGGACGGCGACGGCGACGCCGATTTGATCTGCGGCAACACTGCGGGCTACGTCGGTTTCATCGAGAATCTCGATGGCGGCAACCCGCCCAAATGGGCCGCGCCGAAATGCCTCGATGCCGATGGAGAAATCATTCGCATCATGGCGGGCGAGAACGGCTCGATCCAAGGGCCGTGCGAGGCCAAGTGGGGCTACACTAATCTGAACGTGGCCGATTGGGACCACGACGGCCTGCCCGATGTTATCGTCAATTCGATTTGGGGCAAGGTCGTGTGGTATCGAAACATCGGATCGCGCCGCGCCCCGAAACTTGCCGCCGAGCAGCCGATCGAGGTCGAGTGGACGGGCCCACCGCCCAAGCCCGCTTGGAACTGGTGGTCGCCGCAAAGCAAGGAACTGGTCACGCAATGGCGCACAACGCCCGTGGTGATTGACTTGACGGGCGACGGTCTGAACGACCTTGTGATGCTGGATCATGAGGGTTATCTGGCGCTGTTCGAGCGCGTGAAGCGCGACAACCGACTGGCGTTGTTGCCGGGAAAACGTGTCTTCAAGGCGCTTGGCCCGTCAGTCTTCGATTCAATTCACAATCCCGTGAACAAGGAAGCGGGCCTTCTGCGACTCAACAATGGCGAGGCAGGCAAGAGCGGCCGTCGCACATTGTGCTTCACCGACTGGGACTGCGATGGAAAACTCGACCTGCTGGTCAACAGCAAGAACGTGAACTGGATGAAAAATATCTCCGAGAAACCCGACGCATGGCTGTTTCAAGACATGGGCATGGTGGCCAAACAGGTTCTCGCCGGCCATTCCACAACTCCCACCACCGTGGACTGGGACAAGAGCGGCATTCCCGATTTGCTGATTGGCGCGGAAGATGGGTATTTGTATTACTTGGCAAATCCATCCCAGTCGCGGTGACGGGCAGTCAATAGATATCAAAATATGAGGAGGGCGTACTATTGAACCACCAAAGAGGCTTTCGGGGAACTTTGGCTTCGCGGCGCGAATTCTTAAAACTCGGCGCAGCCTCAGCGGCCGCGCTGACGTTTGCCGGTCGTCTGAACGCCGCAAAAAAAGAAAAGGCTGCAGGTCTCGAAGTTGCGAAAGACGGTGCAGTGGCGCAGCTTTCCGACCACTTTTACGTCTATCAAGGCCCCATCAACGTCGGCATCCTCCGCGACGGCGACAAAGCCCTGTTGATTGACTGCGGCGACGGCTCGGTGGCCTCGGTGTTGTCGCGACTGGGCATCAAATCCGTCGCACAGGTGGTGTTCACACATCATCACCGTGATCAGGCGTGCGGGGCGGGCCGGCTTCTATCCGCCGCCACAAAAACCGGCGTGCCGGCCGCTGAGCGCGCGTATTTTGAAAACCCCGCCGCGTACTGGAACAACGACAACAATCTCTGGAAAGTCTTTGCCAGCTTCCGTCCCCATCGCCTGATGCTGACGGAGCCGTTGCGCGTGGACGAAGCTTATACAGACGGGCAGCGCTTTGCATTCGGGCCGGCGACAATCGAGGTTCTCCACACGCCCGGCCATACCGACGGCGCCGTAAGTTATGTCATCGAGGTGGATGAGCGCCGTGTGGTCTTTTGCGGCGACTGCATCTACGACGACGGGCAGATCTGGGACATCTGGAGCCTGCAAAAGGGCTTCGCCAAAGGCACCGCGAAAATCGGCGCCTATCACGGCTTCATGGGCGACCGCTGGACCTTGCTTGAAAGTCTCGAACGCATCCGCCAACGCAACCCATCCCTGCTGATTCCTTCGCATGGCCGAATCATCCGCCGACCGGACGAAGCCATCGGCGCGCTGGCGAAACGCTTCGAGGCCTGCTACGAAAACTATGTGGCGATCAGCGCGCTGCGTTACTACTTCCCCGCCCTCTTTGCCGACTATGCGGGGCGTCCCGGCCAAATGCCGATCCGCCCCGGATTCGCACCGCCCGAGTGTCTCCGCCATATTGGCACGACGTGGATGCTGGTCTCAAAAACCGGCGCGGCATTTGTTATGGATGTTGGCTCCAACAACATTGTCCGGCAAATTCAAAAGATGCTCGATGGGGGAGAGATCAAGAGCGTGGACGCACTATGGGTCACCCACTATCATCACGATCACACCGAAGGCATTCCACTGTTTCAGAAAACATTTGACTGCCCGTGTATCACCGACCGGCGCCTTGCCGAGGTGCTCACCAACCCTACGGCATGGCGGTTGCCGTGCTTGATTTCCGAACCTGTCCGCGTCGAAAAGCTCATGGAAGACGGCCAGTCGTGGCAGTGGCATGAGTTCAAAATGACCTCCTATTACTATCCCGGGCAGACACTCTATCATGCCGCGCTGCTGGCCGAAGGCGAAGGGCACCGCATGTTTTTTATCGGCGACTCGCATACGCCGTCGGGCATAGACGACTACTGCGCGCAGAACCGTAACTTTCTTGGCCGCGGCGTAGGATTTCAATATTGTCTGTCGCTGATGGAAAAACTGCGCCCCACGCACGTGTTCAACCCGCACGTCAAGGAAGCCTTCACCTTCACGGACGAGGAAATCGGCTTCATGCGAAAGAATCTGGTCGAGCGCGAGCGCCTGTTCAACGAACTCGTTCCGTGGGATCATCCCAACTACGCAACAGACGAATCGTGGGTGCGGTGCTTTCCCTATACGCAGAAGGCAAAGCCGGGCGACCAAATCCGGCTGGAGGTGGTGATCACCAACCACTCCGCAACGGCCCGCGAAATGCAATGCCGTGCCGTGTTGCCCAAGTCATTCGGCGGTCAGCCGACAGAATGGGCAAAGGCTTCAATTCCGCCAAAGGCGGAGAAGTTTTTGAGAATGGAATTGCAGGTTCCGGAGACAGTCCCCGCCCAACGCCACATAATTCCGATTGATGTTGTGTATGGCCTTTGGCGTCTGCCCCAGATTGCCGAGGCCATTGTAGATGTGGTAGGGTGAGGAGCGGTTTCAACCGGCCGCGGCCATTTGCTCGATCAGCGAATCATCAATGTCAAAGTTCGCGGCGACGCTCTGCACGTCGTCGTGATCTTCGAGCGCTTCCATCAGCTTGAGCATCCGCTCGGCTTCCTTGCCTTCGAGACGTTTGGTGGAGTTGGGAACCAACCGGATTTCGGCCGAAGCGATTTGGAAACCGGCTTTCTGAATAGCGTCGCGCACGGCCTCAAAATCGGCAGGCGTGGTGGTCACCGTAAAGGCATCTCCTGTGTTCAAGACGTCTTCCCCTCCGGCTTCGATGACCACCTCCATGAGTTTATCCTCCTGACTGGGGTCGGCGTTGACGATGATCTGCCCTTTTTTATCAAACATCCAAGTGACGCAGCCGACCGCGCCCAAATTGCCGCCATGTTTGGACAACAAGTGGCGGATTTCGCCCGCCGTGCGGTTGCTGTTGTCTGTCATGCACTGAATGGCCAAAGCCACACCGCCGGGGCCATAGCCTTCATACATGATTTCTTCATACTGCTGGCCTTCAAGCTCGCCGGTGCCGCGTTTGATGGCGCCCTCGATGTTTTTCAGCGGCATGTTGGCGGCGCGGGCCGCGGCAATGGCCTGGCGAAGCCGCGCGTTGCTGTCGGGATTGCCGCCGCCGGTCCGTGCGGCCACGGTGATTTCGCGAATCAGCCGCGTGAAAATCTTTCCGCGCTTGGCATCAAGCGCCGCTTTTTTGTGTTTGATCGAATGCCATTTGCTATGACCGGACATGATGGACCGCCTCCGTAGTGATATTCCGGCAGATGAAGCACCCTTGCCCCGCTTGGCTACGATTTCCCACGTGGGGCGCTTCTGTCCCGCACCACGACCTTGCTCCGCCGCGGGATTTCAGGAAAGAAAATGCATAGGCATGGAAACCCAGCCTAACGATTTGCCTGAAAAGGTAACGCAGGGGCCGGAGCGTGTCAATGCGAAAGCGGGAAAATTTCCGCGCCTCCGGCCTGTTTTTCCCTTTGATTTCATTTGACCAATGCCTGCAAAACGCCCACGTTATTTGCTAGAAATGCCGAAGGCATCGCAAATCACTCCTCTTGCCGGAGAACTTTCATGTCTCTTTTTCATCTTCTTTCCCGCGCGGCTGTCTCACGTTCTTTTGCCGAATCCGCCGCCAGTGCTGCTCCCCCGCACGTGGTCCTTAAAACCAACTATGGGGATATTGAACTGGAACTCGATCCGCTTCGTGCACCGGTGACCGTCCAGAATTTTCTCCGCTACGTGCGATCCGGCCATTACGATGGCACGATCTTTCACCGCGTCATCGGCAACTTTATGATTCAGGGCGGAGGCATGACGGCCGACTTCCGGCAGAAACCCGCCGGCCCGCCCATCAAGAACGAATCCACCAACGGCCTGCCCAATGTCCGTGGTTCCATTGCCATGGCCCGCACCAGTTTGCCCGACAGCGCAACCTGCCAGTTCTTCATCAATGTGCGCGACAATCCGTTCCTCGACGGCCAGCCGCAAAAACCCGGCTATGCCGTTTTTGGCAAGGTCGTGGCCGGTATGGATGTGGTGGACAAAATCAAAGCGGTGCCGACGCACAAGTACAGAACACCGGCGGGCGCCACCTTCGACGATGTCCCGGTCCAGCCTGTTGTCATCGAGTCAGCGCGCGAAAAAACGCGCTGATCTCCGGATGCCCAAATTGCAAAGCCACGCTCTATTTTAAGTCGGACGCCGCATGGTTGGCCGCGAAGCGTCCTGAGCAGCACGCACCAACGATACCGTGCGCCGGCCGCGTGTAATGGCCGCAAAAATACAGCCCCTCAAGCACACCGCGATTTGGCCAGCGCCACGGGCCCATCTGCGACGGCGTTGCTTCGAGGCCGTACATCGCGCCACCGCGATTGCCCGTCCAGTGCTCAAGCGTCAGCGGCGTGGCCGACGCGACAACCTTAATGCGGCTGCGCAGCGAGGGAATTCGGCTGCTCACGCGCTCGACCAGCCGTTCGGTCCATTCCTGCTTCATCCGGCGATAGGCTTCTTTGCCCGCATGTTCGCGGCAGCGGGCGAACGGCGCATACGGCATCGGAGTGATGATTTTCGCAACGGGTGCGGCGGCGGAATATTGCGCGTCGGCCGCATCCGGCAGAACCAGATGCAAGACGGAAGAATCGGGAATTTCGCCCCGCGCAATAGTGCGATAAATGCTGCCAAGGTCGATTGTTTCATAGAGGGTCGTAAAAAAGAAATTGTCGGGTGTTTCCGGCAGCGACTTCAGTCCCAGATAGATCACAAACGCCGAGGCGGCATAGCGGAAAGATGCCGCACGGCGGCGCGCGGCCTCCACAGCCGCACCCCCCGGCCCTTTCAGCAATGCCAAAACATCGGCCGGGTTGAACGCGGCGATGACGGCGCGCGCGGCAACGCGTTCGCCCGAATGCAATCGAACGGCACGAACGCGGCGCCCGTTGTGTTCGACAGCTTCGAGGCCGTCGCCGGTAAGAATTTCGGCGCCGTGGGACTTTGCGCAATCCGCAAGAGCGCGGGCCAGCCCTCCCATGCCCCCTGCCGGATAAAACAGCCCGCCACGTTCGCTCTTGTGAAGTGCCGCCGAGGCGAACAGGAGCGAGACCTCGTCGGGTGGAGCGGTCGCCGGAAAACTCGTCAGAAGCGTTCGCAAAACAGGGTCGTGCACAGTCTGCTTGGCCAGAGGCTCCACCGTGGCGCGACCGTGCCGAAACAGCCGCGGGCAAAACAACGGCAGCAAGGCGCGCTGCCACGGGCGAAGCCGGCCGAACCGTTCGATTTCGCCGCCAATTTGCCGCAGGACGCCGGCGAACTGTTCAATCGCCGCGCGCGATTCGGGGAATGCAGCCTTCAGCATTTCTAGATATGAACCGCCGCGGGTGTCCAATTGCCGGTCAGGCAAAAGAATGCGAAAATTGGCTTGTACCGGCACGAAAGAAACCCGACCAGCAAGACCGACTTCTTCCAGCAGAATCGCAACTTCGCCGCCGGGTTCAAGCCCGCCCAAAAAGTTGGCCGCCGCATCGAAGCACCACGCACCGCGGTGAAAATCTGCCAGATAGCCGCCGACCTTCGTTTGCGTTTCGGCCAGCAGCACCCGAAAACCGCGCGCCGAAAGCAGCACCGCCGCCGTCAAGCCCGCCATTCCCGCGCCGGCGACAACCGCATCGTATGAACCTCCCGCCCTTGCCATCCTTGTTTGCCGTTGACACCAGATGAAATCCGCCGATAGTAAAACCCTTGATGACCAAACGGGAAACCGCTCATTCCCGCCCGAACGAAATGAACGTATCGTGAACTCGCATCAGCCGCAATCTGTATTTCCTGCCTTTGCCCAATCCCCCTCGCCATTGGGTTTCCTCTCCGGCTTTACCTGACGCCGTTTTCTGCATTGATCTACACGGCGTAGATCGTCGCACCCTCAATGCAGGCGTCTCAAACGCATGGTACAAAGCGCCTGCTCCGTTGAATGTTTTGTTCGAACCATCCCATACCTCGCTACGAAAGGGTTAGAAGATGAAATCCATTTCCGGTATCGGTCTCAGCAACGTGCAAGACGTTTATGGCGGTCCCGAAGGGGACTTGTGGGAATTGGTTATGGGCGAGCAAATCCACATCGGCGGGTTTGTCTCCTCGATGGATTTGGCTGAAAGAGCCGGAATCCAGCCGGGAATGAAAGGCGTGGATTTGTGCTGCTGCAACGGCGCGGGCATGCGCTTTCTGGTGCGGTTCCGCGGCGTGGCAAAAATGACCGGCGTGGATGCCACACCGAAAGTCATCGAGCGCGGACGCCAGCGATGCGCCGATGAAGGCTTGGCCGACCGCATCGAGTTTGTCCACGCCGACGTCTGCGACACCGGCCTGCCGTCGGGCTGCGCCGACTTTGTCTGGGGCGAAGACGCCTGGTGCTATGTGGTGGACAAACCAAAGTTGATCGCTGAAGCCGCGCGACTGGTTCATGCCGGCGGCGTCGTTGCATTCACCGACTGGGTCGAAGGGCCAACCGGTCTCACCGATGCCGAAGCCGACCGCTTCCTGCGCTTCATGAAGTTCCCCAACATTCAGGACGTGCGGGGCTACAGCCGGCTTCTGGCTGACAATGGCTGCCACATCGCCCTTGCCGAAGACACCGGCCGGTTTCCCGTCTATGTGGACTTGTATCTCGACATGCTCAACAAGCAATTGACCTACGACGCCCTAAAGATCATCGGCTTCGACATGGCACTGATGGAAGCCATGGGCAAGGAGATGATGTTCATGCGCGAACTGGCGCACGCGCGGAAAATCATCCAGGCCATCTTTGTTGCCCCCAAAACCAAATAGCGGCCAAAAGAAAGGGACACTGCTCATGAGCCAATGTTGCGGCAAACCGCCCGCTGAACCCAAAGCCGCCGACCCCTGCAAACCGCCGCAACCTGCGGTATGCGGGGGGGGCAAAGCAGTCGCCGGCGCTGTCGAATGCCCGCTGACGTATTTTCGCCGGATGATTCCCAATTGCCTCGCGTATGCAAAAGCGGCCAAGCAGCAAGGCCGGCCCATCGTGGGGATTATGTGCGAGTATGCCCCGCGCGAACTGATCATGGCCGCCGGCGGCGTTCCGGTGTGCTTGTGCGGCGGGGCCAACGAGACCATTCCGGCGGCCGAAGAGATTCTGCCCTCGACGCTCTGCCCGCTGATCAAGTCCACGTTCGGCTACCACGTGCTGAAGTCCAACCCCTTTCTCGAAATGGCCGATCTGGTGGTGGCCGAGACGACATGCGACGGCAAGAAAAAGATGTTCGAGCTGATGGCCGAATCGCGGGCCACCTATACGCTCGAACTGCCGCAAAAGGAAGATGATGCCGACGCGCGGGCGCATTGGGCCGCGGAAATTCGCAAATTCAAACGCGAACTGGAAACGCGCTTTGGGCGCCCCATCACCGACGCGGCGCTGCGCGAGGCCATTGCCGTAATGAACCGGGAGCGGCGGCTGCGGCGCGAACTGGCCGCCCTTATGAAAGTTTCGCCGCCCCCGCTGACCGGACGCGAACTGCTCGACTTCAAAAGCAGCATCTCCGGCATTCCGGAGGACTTCGAGCAGTATGAAAAAGCACTCCGGATGCTCGGCGACAAACGGCCGTGCCCGTCGCTGGCCTCGCGCGTGCGAGTTCTGCTGACCGGCGTCCCCATTGTGCACGGTGCCGAACGCGTTCTCAACATCATTGAGGAACACGGCGGGCTGGTCGTTTGTCAGGAAAACTGCACGGGGCTGAAGCCGATCCTCGACGACGTCAATCTCAACGGCCGCGATCCGCTCGATGCACTGGCGGAAAAATACTATCGCATCCCCTGCTCGGTTCACACGGCCAACGAGCGGCGCATGGACTCGCTGCGCACTCTTGCGCGCGAGTATCGGGCGCAATGCGTCATCGAACTAATCTGGCAGGCATGCCTGACCTACGACATCGAGTCGCACCGCGTCAAGCAGCTGGCCGAACAGGAACTGGGGCTGCCGTATCTGCGGATCGAGACCGACTACTCGCCGTCGGATTCCGCGCGCATTGCCGTCCGCGTCGAGGCCCTGTTTGAGACGGTGCGGCAGCGATAAGGAACCCTGTACGCCAACGCGTATTGGACAGACCGGTCGCGATAACAGGCTGCTCCTATGCGTCCAATCCGTC
>JAOAGV010000251.1 GCA_026415575.1 Candidatus Sumerlaeia bacterium | reverse complement strand
CCGAAGGGCTGTATGCCGAGGTGCTGCGCCGCCCGGGCCTGATGGAGGCCTTGCAGCGCGATCACCGCGTCACGCTGGCCGGGCCGACGACGCTGCTGGCGCTGATGAACGCCTTGCAGATGGGCTTTCGCACGCTGGCCATCGAGCGGCGCAGCGGTGAGGTGCAGCAGATGCTGGCCGCGGTCAAGACCGAGTTCGCAAAGTTCGGGGACGTGCTCGCGAAGGTCAAGTCCCAGACGCAGACGGTGCTCAACACGCTGTGTCAGGCCGAGGTGCGCACACGCGCCATGGCCCGCGCGCTGCGGCAGGTCGAGGCGCTGCCCGAGGCCCAGGCGCAGCGCCTGCTGCCGCCGGCCGACGAGGACGATCGTTGGGGGGGGGGGTGGCGCGCCTGATCGCCGGTCATGTGTTTCTGCATGCGTGCATGGCCGGCATGCGCATGGCCGCGCCGCTGTGGGCACTCAGCCACGGTCACAGCGCAGCCGAGGTGGGGGTGCTGCTGGCGCTGTTCGCCCTGACGC
>JAOAGV010000250.1 GCA_026415575.1 Candidatus Sumerlaeia bacterium | reverse complement strand
GCATAAAAAGTTCCAGGAGTTTAATTCTTGGATGAGTAGAGCGTGGACAAATCTTTTAAGCGATCAAACTTACGTTAGAGATCCTTCCACTGGAGAGGTTTTTAAGGTTTATAAGAGGTCTTGGGAAACTGGAGAGTTTTGGAAAGATCCAACAACAGGTGAGATTCTTTTTGCTGATAGGGAGGGAGCCTTAAGCGATTTGCTTGGTAGAGAGGGATGGAAAAAGCTCGAGGAGTCAGTAGGTGGATTTTAAAGCCGTAATTTTAATAAAAAATGGTGGAGGCGGCGGGATTTGAACCCGCGTCCGACATATGATGATGCCGGAGCAGCTACGAGCATAGCCCTTGTTTTGCTCTCCCTTTAAAGGCTCCCAAGGGCAGGATCCTTTAAAGGCAAGCCCCAAATCTTTTCTCCATAAAAGGCGGGGCGACCTTCTATGGAAGAGCCGCTTGCCTTTCACCCCTTTAGCCTTAGTTCGTTCACATGATAATCAAACGATGGTTGACATTATCCAAGAGATTAATAT
>JAOAGV010000249.1 GCA_026415575.1 Candidatus Sumerlaeia bacterium | reverse complement strand
CCGCCGTCGTGCGCGTCAGGCTCATCTGCAGGCCCACCGTACCCGTGACGGCCGTGTCCAGGTTGACAAAGCAAAACGCCGACAGGATGCGCATGACCTTGCCTGTGCCGGTGGCGTTGAACAGGTCCGCATGCACCTTGTTCGCGCCCACCGCCTGGGGCGGCACGATCAGCCGATAGATCGGGTTGGACTTTTGTAGCTGCCCGTTCGGGTCGGCCACCATGACAACCTGGTATTCCTTGCCATCGCCAGGGTTGTGCGTGGCGACGGTGGCGCCGCTGCCTGGCGTGACGGTGATGGAGTCGTTCGACAGGGCCATCAGGCATTCCCGGCGGTGATCGTCTTGCTCGTGATGGTGACAGTCTGGCCGGCGTTGATGCTCGTGTTGTCAAGCGTGATGTCACCGCCACCGCCGGATGCGGTCACGGTCCCCTGCTCGTCGCAGCGCGTGACACCTGAGTTCCAGATGCGGTAGTAGCCCGCCGTGCCGGTGCCGGGAACCGCTGCGCCGCTTGCCTGCCAGGTGCCGGCC
>JAOAGV010000248.1:284-542 GCA_026415575.1 Candidatus Sumerlaeia bacterium | reverse complement strand
GCCACTTGCCTTGTCCGTCCCGGATTTTGAACGACATCGGCAGGCGCCAGGCCAACTCCACCACCCGGTGGTCCAACAATGGGGCACGTGTCTCCAGGCTGACCCCCATCGCCGCACGATCCACTTTGACCATGATGTCGTCGGGCAGATACATCATGGCGTCGGCCACCATCATCCAGGCCCGCACATCGTGCAGCGGCGGCCACAGGGTCGGCTGCGTCAGCCAGGTCGGCGGCTCGGTTACCCCTGGCAGCAGCG
>JAOAGV010000248.1:0-274 GCA_026415575.1 Candidatus Sumerlaeia bacterium | reverse complement strand
GAGACAGGTCGTCCACAGATAGCGGGTATACCCTCCCAGCAACTCATCGCCCCCATCGCCCGACAGGCTCACCGTCACATGCTGGCGCGCCAGCTGCGCGACCAGAAACGTAGGGATCTGGGAAGAGTCGGCAAACGGCTCGTCGTACAGCTCGGGCAGCCGGGGCACCACGTCCAGCGCCTGCTGGGGCGTGACGACCAGCTCGGTGTGCTCGGTACCCAAGTGCCGCGCCACCGCTTTGGCGTGCTGCGCCTCGTCGTACTCGCCCTCGTGA
>JAOAGV010000247.1 GCA_026415575.1 Candidatus Sumerlaeia bacterium | reverse complement strand
CTGCCGAAGAGCTCGTCGGCCGCGACTTCCGGCAGATGTTCCACTGCGAGGAGTGCGAGCCCGGCTGCGGCCTCCATCCCGGCCTCGTCCAGCTCAACGGCCACAACGGCGCCGTGCGCCTCCACACCCCCAATGGCTTCGAGCGGCTCGTCGTGCTCAAGACGACCCCCTTCCGCTCCGCCGACGGATCCCTCGAAGGCTTCCTCGCCACCATCAAGGACGTCGGCGCCGAGGTCGAGTCGCAGAAGCGCGAGATCATCGCCGAAAGCCCGGCGATGCGCGAGGTCTTGCACTTCGTCCGCCGCGTCGCCATCAGCGAAGCCTCCACCATCCTCATCGAAGGCGAAAACGGCGTCGGCAAGGACCTCATCGCGAAATTCATCCACTATCAGAGCCTGCGCGCCGCCGAGCCCTTCATCGCCATCAACTGCGCTGCCATCCCCGAAACGCTGCTCGAAAGCGAACTGTTCGGTTACGAAAAGGGCGCCTTCACTGACGCGCGCGCCCAGAAGCGCGGCATCTTCGAGCTCGCCGACAAGGGCACGCTC
>JAOAGV010000246.1 GCA_026415575.1 Candidatus Sumerlaeia bacterium | reverse complement strand
ACCCGCGGTACCGGTATTACCAGTACGGCGGTTTAGCAAACCGCTGCCTTCAGCCACTCGGCCACCTCTCCAGCAATGGTCTAACAAAATTTAATGAACAAAATTGTTAAAAAACCTTTGCAAAAATAAAAATTTGAATCAGTATTGCAAAAAATTTATCCACGAAGTTTATCTAATAAGTGATTCAACTTTTTTGCTTCGGTTTCAGAAAGATTCTTAAGATAAGAATCTAACTCTTCGTTTTGTGCATCTATCTTCTCAAGCAATTTTAATCCTTTTCGAGTAATTATTACATCAACTTTGCGACGATCTTGCGAACAAATCTTTCTTTCAACTAATTTTTTCTGAATTAACCTGTCTACTAAACGAGAAGCATCTGACATCTTATCCAACATTCGCTCCTTGATAAGTGAGATACTCGCAGGTGAAGGATATTGTCCTCGAAGTATTCGTAGAAGATTAAATTGTTGTGGGGTTAAATCAAACTTGGAGAGAACATTGTTTATTCTATAAATAAGCCAGCTGTGAGTATAGAGTATATTCACAGC
>JAOAGV010000245.1 GCA_026415575.1 Candidatus Sumerlaeia bacterium | reverse complement strand
TCGGTGACCAGCCGGTCGGTTTCGGGCCGTTCGCGCGTGGCAATGGCGATGCGGATGCCGAGGTCGCGATAGGCGGCCAGCCACTGCCGGAACTTCTCCTCGGCCAACGCCTTGGTCGGCACCAGATAGACAACCTTGTGGCCCTGTTCGAGGTGGCGGACAGCGGCCAGTTCGGCCACGAACGTTTTGCCCGACGACGTGGGGGCGAAGACCACGAGATTGCCGCCGCGAAGCAATGAAAATTCGCGCAAGGCCCGCGCTTGCAGGGGGAGCAGTTCGAGCACGCCCTGACTGCGCCACGTCTGGATGGCGCGCGGCGAAAACCCGTGCGAAATTAATGACTCGATCGGAATGGCGGTTGACTCAATCATCAGGACGCCGATGCCAAAAGCGCGCCGCGATGTCAAATGCCGTCTGGAGGGTCGGGTTCCACCCCGATCCCATTTTGACGCCGTGGAGGGTCGGGTTCCACCCCGACCGGATCATGCCGACCGAATTTTCGATTCAGATACGGTGGAACGCATCCGTCCACATCTGTCTCTTATACACATC
>JAOAGV010000244.1 GCA_026415575.1 Candidatus Sumerlaeia bacterium | reverse complement strand
GCCGCAACCGTTCGAGTCGAATGCGTTGCTCTTCAATGTGCACGCAGCCGAAGGATACGGCCTGTATCAGTTTTATTCCTATGCGCGGGACCATGCAGACCATGTCGAAGCAGCCCCGCTGTCTGCCGACGCCCAAACCACCGTCACCGCACGGAGCACCGGCTCGACTTCTTCGCTGCGCTGGCCTGCCTACCGGTAGGTTCCGGTGCACATCCCGAAATCGGGAGAGGGTCATTCGATTATGCTGTAGCCTTCCGGGGCTGGAAGGGCGAAAAAGAAAAGGCCTCAAGGCCATGCCCTTGTCCTATTGTAAAAATCAGATTGCGCTTTGGACTGCGGCAGCCCTGCTGCCGCTTTCTTTTGTGCCAAACTCAAACCCATCCGGTGTCGTCTTTGGACTGCGTAAAATGCCCGCTGTAGGGTTGGGGGTGGCCCTCGTCATGACCGCAACGCTTTTATCCACCGCCCAATCGCTCACACTGCTGGAGCGGACGTACGAGCCGGTCTCGGAATGCAAGAGCCTCGTGCGGTCGCGCCCCGATGGGATGTACGT
>JAOAGV010000243.1:257-554 GCA_026415575.1 Candidatus Sumerlaeia bacterium | reverse complement strand
GAACAATCTCGATGGAGGGCCGGGCTTGATCCGTCCGCCCGCTTGCATTATAATAAAAGCGCGACGGGACGTGGCGCAGCCAGGTTAGCGCACTGCAATGGGGTTGCAGGGGTCGGCGGTTCAAATCCGCCCGTCCCGACCACATCGGGAGTGGTTCCCGCCACTCCCGATGTTTATTTACGTAGGGCTTGCGCAGCGGCCTCTGCGAGAAAGCGGTAGGGAAGGGCGAGCCATCTCCCGCTTGGAGCAAACAGATCCCCCATTTTTGTCCGACGGTGTGAGGACAGGGCCTTGGGT
>JAOAGV010000243.1:0-247 GCA_026415575.1 Candidatus Sumerlaeia bacterium | reverse complement strand
GCCAGCGAGGGGTCAGTCCCTGCCCCTTCCCACAGCCCTTAAGGCTGTGGGAAGGGGAACTTCAATTCCATACTAGGTAGGGCCGCTGAAGGCGGCCCCACCCACCCCTAAAGGTCCTGGGTTCTAAAATCGCGCGGTCTTTTCGAGGCTGCGGAAGGGTGCCTCCCTTTGGTGAATTGGATTGCTTTTCAAAACGGGGTATCTGTCCGGAGGGGGGCTACCCAGGATGGCCTGCCCCGTATCACCA
>JAOAGV010000242.1 GCA_026415575.1 Candidatus Sumerlaeia bacterium | reverse complement strand
GTATTGTCCATATGCCCATGTGCGCATTGTTTTGGTTGTGGCCAAAGGCCACGTTAGAAAGGACCTCCGCAAACTGGCCGGATGCTTAGACGAAAAAGCCTAAAGCGGGAACTCGATACATTCGGCTGCGAAGTTTCCATCCCGTCCTCATTCCTCATCCTTCTTCCTTTCGCCCTTCTCAATCATCGTTCCGCCTTCTTCCATCATTCTTTCTCTTCATCATTCATCATTCCGCATTCATCCTTCATCCATGACCTGTTTTCTTACTTTGCCCCTTTGTTTTCCCTCTGCATTTCCGGCGGGCGAAGGTCCATAAGCATCGGCGGGACGGGGCGAAGTGTGGGCGGCTGGCGGAAGGTTTGGGCTGTGGCCGCGATGGTTGCGGCGCTCAATTCGAGTTCATAGTCGGCTCGATCGCCGTCCACGGTGATCTGACTCAGATTGATGGCGTCCAGAAGCGGCTGAATGTCGTAGCCGGCCTCGACGGCTTGCTGGGCCAGCTGGGCGACGACCATGCGGAGGACCTTGGCGTTGGTTTCGGCTGCTTCGGCCGTGGT
>JAOAGV010000023.1 GCA_026415575.1 Candidatus Sumerlaeia bacterium | reverse complement strand
CCGCTTCGAGCCGAATGACTACCGCCATCAGGCGCGGACGGTGACCGAGGGCGCTTATGCGAACTTGTTCGGGGCCAACCCCGATTATTATCGGATTCGCCTGAACGCGGGCGATACGCTTCTGGCGGGCATTGTCTATGACAGCCGGCTGGCCGACCTCGATTTGGCGGTGCTGGACCCGTATGGCCAGCTGCTGTCGGCCTCGTCGCGTGCGGGCGATGTGGATCTGTGCTCGGTGCAGCGGGTACCTCTGGCCGGCTGGTACTACATTCGCGTCATACCATCGTTGCTGGGCAGCGGCAGTTCGCCCTATGATCTTTTGATCGGCAAGACGATGGATCGGAAAAAACTGGGCGCGAGGCGCTGGGGATTGTATCGCTAGTCAGACATTGCCGGGTTATGGCGTTCGCGGGTGTTCACGGGAATGCTGCGGTTTTTTGCCGACGATCACTTGGGCAAGCTGGCGCGATGGCTGCGCCTGCTGGGCTACGATACGCTGCATTTTCCGGCCATCGCCGACGAGCTGCTCGCCGCGCGCGCTGCCGCCGAGTCGCGCATTGTTCTGACCCGCGACAGTAGCCTCGCCCGCCGCTTTCCGGATATCGAGGTTATGCGCCTCGCGGACGAGGACCCGTTCCGCCAACTGGCCGCTGTAGTCCGCGAGTTCCATCTCGATTGCGAACGGGCCTTGTTCACGCGATGCATGGTGTGCAACTCGCTTCTGGTGGACGTCGAGAAAGAAACCTGCCGCGAAGAGGTGCCGCCCGAAGCATTCGCCCGCTGTCATCGTTTCGCCCGCTGCAGCGGCTGTGGCAAATTGTATTGGGACGGCACACACTATCTGCGCATGACGGCGCGGATCGCTCAGCTGAAGGAAGAACTGCCGGGCATAGAGTAGAAATGCGAACCTTGGAGCTGCGAACGGCACACTGAAATGTGAATGACAAACGGTGCGCTAAAGCGTGAACTACGAATCGTACTGGCAGGGAAAAAGGATGGCGGTTGTGGAGCGCCTAATTCGTTTGAACAAAGTTGACGGCTTGGTGGCCGGCGTGGTGTTCGGGCCGGTCTTCTCGCGCCGCTTTGGCCGCTCGCTGGGCATCAATCCTCTGCCGCCTGACCGCAAGTTATGCACGTTCGATTGCCCCTATTGCGAATGCGGCCCCACGTCGCAGCGCGACTCCCGTCGCCTCGATTCTCAACCCTTCCCGCGGGCCGACGTGGTGCTCGAGGCTGTTGACCGTGCCATTGCGTCGCTTTCCGCAGGCGGTGTGCCCATGCAGTCCCTCACGTTGACCGGCAACGGCGAAACCACGCTTCATCCGGAGTTTGATTCGATCCTCCGCGGCCTGCGCGCTTTGCGCGACCGGTTGCTTCCGGCCGCGCAAATTGTGGTCCTGACCAACGGCACGCGCCTCGACCGCCCCGCCGTTCGCGCCGGACTCGAATGCGCCGACCGGTGTGTGGTCAAACTGGACGCCGGCACCGAGCACGTTTTTCAACAGATCAACCGTCCTCTCGAACCCGTGACGCTCGATGCGATCACCGAGGCCGCGTCCGGCATCCCGCGCGTCATTGTCCAGACCCTGTTTGTCCGCGGCGCAGTGGACAATACCGCCGACGGCGAAGTGCGCGCATGGATGGACCGAATCCGTCGCATCGCGCCGCGCGGCGTCCAAATCTACTCGCTTGACCGCCGGCCGGCGCAAGCCGGACTGGTTGCCGTGCCGCGCGCCGACTTGGAACAAATTGCCGAGCGACTGCGACAGCAAGCCCGCCTGTCTGTGGATGTCTATGGAAACGAGGACTGATCAATCGGGCGCGAAACCGCTCCCGCACTCGGACGCAATCACTTCATCGAGCGTGACAAGGCAGCGGTCTTCATCAATGTAGGTGCTGCACGAGCCCATTTTGCCCGCCTGCGACTCCTCGACAAAAACGGCGCGATAGCGAAACGCACCGGCGTCCAGCATCGGCCGCAGCTGCTCGATCTCCTCCGGACAGCAAACCCCCAAAATAAATTCGGGGGACAGGGCGCAGATGACTTTGCTTAAATGATCACCGTCGCGGATAATCTCGGCGGCCACTCCGCGTTGCCGAATACGGCGCAGCAAACTGTCGGCCATAACCAAGCACCGCGGCAGCAGCACGAGAATTCGACCGGGGCAGCACACCGAAGGATTGGCAAGTGATTCGTGTTCTTTTGCACCCATGGACGGAAAGATTTACTGTCGCGCTGTGGCCACAGTTGTGCCTGTCGGCTTGTTCTCAATTACGACGCGAAATCCCACGTTGAAGACCCGCTGCCAGGCCGGATAGCCAAGACGAAACGCCGAGCGACAGCGCTTCGGGCGGTCAAAGAATGACCCGCCGCGAACCACCTTGTTTTCGTTGTCGGACGATTTGGAAGCAGCCGCCCCACTCAGTTCATACGTCGAGCGTGTCCACTCGGCCGCGTTCCCGTGCATGTCATACAAGCCCCAGACATTGGGCCGATAACTGCCCACCGGCGCAGTAACAATCGCGCCGTCATTGAAGCGGCGGTCCGCAAGATCGGCTCCCTCCAAAACAAGATGCTCCAGACCACCGGTGATCTGCCTTTCCCCCGGCTGCAACCGGAATGTGAAGGCCTTGTCGCCGACGTTGGCCCAGGAGGAAAAGTCATCGTCCAGCCCGCCGTAGAACAACGGTGTGGCGCTGCCGGCGCGGCAGGCATACTCCCATTGCTCTTCGGTTGGCAGGGTGAACGTCCGGCCCGTTTTTTCCGAGAGCCACCGGCAAAATGCCATGGCGTCGTTCCACGACACGCGCACCGCCGGCTGCTTCGGCCCGTCCATGGGCAGGCCGCGGTCGTCGGCGTCCGCGTGGCGCTTTTGGTAGTACCGGCTGTCGTGCGAGGGGTCAAAGAGCCGGAACTGCTCGTTGGTGATTTCGCAGGTGCCCATCCAGAACGGCTCGGCGATGACTACGCGCCGCAGCGGCTGTTCGTCCGGCTCGCCTTCGGGGTCGCCCATGACAAACTCGCCGGGTGGGATTTGAACCAGCCGCAGCGTGACGCCCCCGCCCAAATCCAAAGTCATCCCGGTTTCGCCCAAAGCCGCCTGACGGCGTAGGGCAATTTCAGAAGTCATCGGCCAGCCGGCCAGATGGACGGGTTCCGGTGCAGGTAGCGGCGGCGGCTTGAGCGGCTCGACGGGCGGCCGTGGAATGTTCGGAATGATTTCCGGATCGTCTTCCGGGCCGCCATAAAGCTTTCGCAGCTCCAGCCGCCGTGCATGAACGCCGTCGGGAATGGGGAATACCTCGCCCCATGTGCCATGGCACGGTGCATTGAGATCAATCCACGTATAAAGGCGGTCCCATGCCTCGGCATCGAGGCGTACTCCGGCATGGCCCTTTTCCAGCAATTGAATCAGCTCGCTGGTTCGTGCGTAATACTCGCCGGGAACGAGCAGGCTCACGTCATCCTCGATGCTGACGCGCCGGATGTAAGGAATCAGCGCCTCGTAAGCGGGCGTGTAGCGAACCACGCCGCTGGTCGCTTCCATCATTTTCGGATGCATCCGCTGGACGCCGAGATCGGACAGCCGCCGCCCGCGATAGTCCGGCACAGCCTCTTCCGGCCGCAGGTCGGGTTTGGCCTCCCGGCCGTCGTGACACGCGACGCAATAGCGGTCGAGCACGGGCTGGACCTCGCGGGCGAAGTCGAAGCCGCGCACCGGCCCGTACCACGGCGTGATGTCGCGCGGCTTGCGCAACGACGCCAGCGACCGCTGCGTCGAGGCCGACTCGGCGGGACTTTCGTGGCACCCTGTGCACGAAATCGTCTCTCCCGGCATCGCCGTATACCAACTGCGCATCAGCTGGACCGCACGGCCTTGGGCGTCGAGGGCCTGCACGGCTACGGGTGTATTGGCGGGCACGCGGAAGACCGCCGAGCCGTCTTCTTCCAGTGGGACGGTTCCGAGAATGCGCATGACTTCCCACGGACCGGCGCATCCAATCAAGTCAGGTCCGGCCAGCCCGGGGTAGCCGAAGTCATAGGCCAAAAGCCGGATGCTCTTGATCGTTCCTTTCGGCACGCCTTTCAGGCCCGGGCCGGCATAGATATTGTGGAGATAGACAATGCCATCCTTGCGGCTGAGGTCCACCTTGTCAGGAATGACCGGCGGTTTTTGTGTTTTGCGCACCGGCACCGGTTCCAGAAGTGCATAACCCGGCTCGACACGCAGAGGCACAAGGTTGTCGAAAACATCGGCCAAATAGATCGCCCAGTCGGCCTGCGGGTCGGTCCAGCAGGAAACCAGAAAATACTTGTCGCTGAGTGGATAAGGCGTCAGGAACTTCGGCCAGTCTTGGTCCACCAGAATGTCATGGACGACGGGATTGATCGGATCGCCCCTGCCGGAAATACGCTGCACGATGCCGTCGGCCTCATACCATCCGCGCCGTGTGTCCACAATCACCAGTTGTCCCATGCGATGGGCGCCATGATAGCCGGACAAAATGCACAGAATCTTCCCCGGCTGGCCGGGCAATGGTTTGGGAAAGTATAGCGAGTTGGGATACCACGAATTGCTGCCGTAGATCGCCCGCTGACCCATGCCGTCGGGATTCATCACCATCAACTGGCGCAGGTAAATATGGCTGATACCGGTGTAGTCCCAGCGGTGATAAAGAACCTGTCCATTTTCCATGACCGTGGGGTGAAAATTGTGGTCTTGATCAAAGCAAATCTGGCGCATGCCCGTCCCGTCGTCGTTCATTAGATAAAGATTGGTAACCCGCCGCAGACCGTGCCAGCACGGCACGGCTTGATACGAGGCCGTGCAGCCGAAGACGATTTTGCCGTTGGGCAGATAGCAGGCGTCGAAGCAGTCCACATCGTCGGGGGCCTGCGACACTTGGCGCAATCCGGTGCCGTCGGTGCGAATCTCCCAGACCTTCCAGTTGGTGAAATCGGATTGGGTGAACAAGAGCCGGTCGGCGTTCCAATGCAAATCCATTTCGCCGACGTAGCCACCGTCGGCCGGCCGGTAAAGCGTGGTCAACCGGCCGTCGGGCCGAACCGGCGAGAGGACGGCGATTTCATTGTCGTAGCCGTCGCGCTCGATCGAGGTGTTGCATTCGTGATTGGTGGGAAGACCAATATTTCGGCCCATGCCTGAGGCGGCCCACAGCCGCTTGTCGGCGGCTTGGGAAGATTGAATCTCCTGCTGTGTTTTCGGCCGGCGTTTGACCAACAGCAAGCGCTCGAAATCCAAAAGCGGATTGGAAAGCAGGGCCTCGCGTTTGAGAGTTTCGAGCTGATGCAAGAGTTCTGCGACACGTTGTTGCCCCGCGGCGTCGAGAAGCACCGACGCAGTGCTCAAAGCCTGCCCGCCCAAAAGATGGGTCCGCTGCGCTTCCAACTGTGCAAGACGCTCCAAATACTCCGCCCCTTTGGGATACCGGCCGCCGAACGTGGCCGATAGGTCTTCGATGGCACGGCGGAGCGACAGGGTGTTGAACGCCCTTAGCTGGTCGGCAGGCGCAAGAGGAGCCGGCCCAACGAGAGCCTTTTTGGGCGCGGCCTTCGCATTCTTCTTCTTGGGTGCTGGAGCCGCCCCGCTCACGGCCGCAAAGCCGGTCAACACGACCAGACAAATCATCACAGTTCGGTTTTGGGCCATCGGACCCTCCTTAAGCACTGCGGGGTGTCTGCATTTTCCAATCGCAGACTATTCATTTCTGCCGTCCGCATGCAGCCCCCGTTTCCCCCCGACGAAATTCCGCGCTTTTTCACCCCGTTCTTTCAACTGCTTTTTTGGCGTTGACCTTGGGCCCGCATTCTTGTCTTTTACCTCTCACAAGGGACAGGCGGAACCGCTTGTCGAATGTTTGTTCTGATCCAGACCCACAGCGAGGCCCTATCATGGATCGAAGACGTTTTCTAAACAGCGCGGCCGGTGCCGCAGGATTGACCCTGCTGGGTGCACCCCCGATTTTCGCCGCACCCGAATCCGGCATTCCCAAACCCACCGACCTCGTTACGCTCGGAAAAACCGGCGTCAAGATGACCCGCATCGCCGTCGGCACCGGCACAGTCGGCGGCAACAAGTCGTCGAAACAAACGCGCGCCGGACAGGAGATGTTCACACGCATTGTGCGCCGCGCCTACGATGCCGGCATTCGATTTTTCGATTGTGCCGACAGCTATGGCTCGATGCCCTTCCTCAAGGTCGCCCTCGAAGGCATACCACGCGACAAGGTGGTCATCCTCACCAAGGTCGGCGGCGACAAGGGCGAAAAGGCCCAACTCGATGTCGAGCGCTTCCTCAAGGAACTTGGCACCGACTACATTGACATTCTTCTGACGCACTGCGCGCGAACGGCCGACTGGGCGACCCGCCGCGCCGGCGTGCTCGAAGTGCTCTCGAAAGCCAAAGAAAAAGGCCTTGCCCGCGCCATCGGTCTCTCGTGGCACGGCAAGGAACCCCTCGAAACCGTGGCCGACACCGCGTGGGGCGACTTTGCGCTGGTGCGCATCAACCACAAGGGCATCAACATGGACGGTCCGCCCGAAGAAGTGGTCCCTCACATCAAAAAAATTCACGAGCGCGGCAAGTTTGTCATGGGCATGAAAATCCTCGGCGAGGGCAAAATTACTGAACCCGAGGAGATCAACGCCTCGTTGCGCTTTGTCCTTGGGTTGGGCACGGTCGGAGCCATGACCATCGGCTTTGAAAAACCCGAGCAGGTGGATGATATGCTGGCACGCTGGGAAGCCGCGATGAAGGATGTGGCCAAGGCGGCAGCATGAGGGGTCGCGTCGCTTGCGCACCTCGCGCCGGCGTTTTGCTCAAGTTTGCTCATGAAATGGATTATCGCCGCTTCGCACCCGCTCGACTCGCTTTTCAAAGTCAGCGCGTATCATCTGACCGTCGGCTTGGCGCGCCACGAGGCGAACGAAGTTTTTTACCTCTGCGCGCCGATTTCGCTGTTTCATCGGGCCGGCCCGTCGCGCACTACCGACTTTGACTTGCGCCAAGCGCTGTGGCGTACGGGGCCGCGGCAGCACAGCGCCCGTCTCTGGGAGTATTGCCCGCGCACGTGGCTCCCTTATCTAAACCGGCCATTCTTCCGCGCCGAATGGGTTGCCCGCCGGACGCTGAAGTGGACGCAACCGAGCCTCCGGCACGTTTTGCAGAAGGCCGGATTTGACCGCCCGGATATTGTGCTGGTCATCAATCTCCAATATGCGGCGCTTTTTGATCTGGTAAGACCAGATCCCGTCAACCCATCGTTAGATGCTGCGTCGCCGCCCGCCCGCCCGCTCTGCATCTACCGCAACATAGACGAAATTCGCGGCATGGTCCATGTGCCTCCGAGCATGATCGCGGTCGAGCGCGATACGGCGCGGCGGGCCGACGCGGTGATCACGGTGTCGGTGGTGCAGGAGGAGAAAATGCGGCGGCTTGGCGCGCGGCGCGTGTTTCGGCTGCCGCACGGCGTAGATTTGTCGGCCTTTGATGGGCCGTTGCCGCCGGAGCCGCCGGAATATGCAGGCTTGGCGCGGCCGCGTATTGTCTTCGTCGGCGCACTGACGCAATGGGTGGACCACCGTTTGGTGGTGGAGGTCGCGCGGCGGTTATCGGACGCCTCGTTTGTTTTCATCGGCCCGGCCGACCCTCCGTTTCCCGACTGTCTGGCGTTGCCCAACATGCACTATTTGGGACCGCGGGCCTTCGAGGCCGTGCCGGTGTATTTGCGCCATGCCGATGCCGCGATCATTCCCTTTGCGGCCGGGTCGCCAATTGTCGAGTCGGCCCATCCGCTGAAGCTGCTCATGTATCTGGCCGCGGGCCTTCCAACGGTCTGCACGCCGTGGCGCGAACTCAAGGCCATGGAGCTGCCCGTGGCGACCGCCTCAAATGCCGACGACTTTGCCGCTGCGCTTCGGCAGGCTGCGGGCGGCGGCCGCAATCCGCGCCTGATCGAATCTGTCCGGCAATATGAATGGCCCCGGATTGTGAGCCGGCTGGAGGCAATCGTTTCTGAACTTCGGACGGAATTATCCGCAAAGCCGCGGCAGCCAACTCCTTAAACTTGAAGGGATGCCTTCCACGGCGTTCGAGTTGAAATTGGGCCAAGGTTGGGGTGCAAGGCGGTGGAGTCGGAGTGGAAGCCAACGACATCCGTGTAAAAACCGGCCCCTCAGATCCACGTGAATTGTATAGCGACACCCAAAGCCATGTTGCGTCGCTGGCGCGGCCAATTGACACCAATTGATCAGATTGGGCAAAATTGTACGAAATGCTCCCAAATGCGATGAAAGGTAAAACCACTTTAGTTATTATAATCCGCCAAAGAAAACAAAAGTAATTCTTCATTTACATAGTCCAAGCATCCAAAAACCTTATCGCTGCGCCAGTTTCTTTCGGCAACAGCGACACAATCTCTGCCGCCTCCGCATAGGCGCAAAAATTGCTGCGAATTTGCACTTTAGGTGATGTTGGCTATTACTTTTACCACAAAACCAAGTTGAAAGCAATCCGTGACTGCCACTACTCCAAAAGATTTCGGCCTCTATGAAGCCCGTCGCGAGCATGACAGCTGCGGCATTGGAGCCGTCGTGCGTGTTTCGGGCGAGCCAAGCCACGACATTATCACTCACGGCAAGACGGTGTTGATTAATCTGCTCCATCGCGGGGCGACCGGCGGCGACGAGACCACCGGCGACGGCGCGGGCATACTGCTGCAAATCCCCGACGCGTTTTTCCGCGCGGAAATGCAACGGACGGGGCCGGCGCTGCCGGAGCCGGGCGCCTATGGCGTGGCAATGGTTTTTGCCCCGCGCGACGAAGCCGTCCGCCAACAGTGCGACCGTTTGCTCGACCAGGCCATAGCGCACTACGGCCTGGGTGTCTTGGGCCGCCGTGTTGTCCCGAGCGACAACCGCACGCTCGGCGAGCAGGCGCGAGCCGGCGAGCCTTTCATTTATCAGGTCTTTATTGACGGCGCCGGCTTGCGCGACGAGGCACTCGAACGCAAGCTTTACATGGCCCGCAAACGCGCCGAACGGCTCGTGCGCGAGCAGCTGGGCGAGCCGGCCGCGGCGTTCTACATCTGCTCGATGTCCTGTCGGACCATTGTCTATAAAGGCATGTTCATGGCCCCGCAGCTGTTCGCCTACTATGGCGATCTTTCCGACGCGCGGGTCGTCAGCGCTTTCGCCATTGTCCACCAGCGTTACAGCACCAACACGTTTCCCAGCTGGCCGCTGGCCCAGCCTTTCCGGTTGATCGCCCACAACGGCGAGATCAACACGCTGAGCGGCAACATCAACCGCATGAGGGCGCGCGAATCGCTGATGCGCTGCCCGGCTCTCGGCGACGACCTCACCGACCTGTTTCCCGTCATTGCACCCGGCGGAAGCGATTCGGCTTCCTTCGACAATGCCCTCGAACTACTGGTCCGCGCAGGCCGCTCGCTTCCCCATGCTATGATGATGATGATTCCGGAGGCGTTCGGCAGCGCCTACCACATCAGCACGGACAAGCGGGCGTTCTATGAATATCATGCAGCGTTCTGCGAGCCGTGGGACGGCCCGGCCGCCATGGTTTTTACCGACGGACGGCTGGTCGGCGGTACGCTCGACCGCAACGGCCTGCGGCCCGCCCGCTACATCATCACTACCGATGGGATGGTAGTTCTGGCTAGCGAGGTCGGCGTCATAGACTTTCCGCCCGAGCGCATCCGCGCCAAGGGCCGCCTGCAACCGGGCCGCATGTTCCTCGTGGATACACATGAGGGGCGCATCATCGGCGACAACGAGATTAAGGGGCGGATCGCACGGCGCAGGCCTTATCGGCGCTGGTTGGCCCAGCAACAGATCGAATTGCGCGGCCTGTTTGCCGGCGCGCGTGTCAAACCGGTCGCGCCCGACGTGCTTCTGGAGCGGCTGCGCGCCTTCGGCTATACGCGCGAGGAACTGCGGATGATCCTTGTCCCCATGGCGCAGAACGGCCAGGAGCCGGTCGGCTCGATGGGCACAGATACGCCGCTGGCGGTGCTCTCCAACCGCCCGAAGTTGCTTTACAACTACTTCAAGCAGTTGTTTGCCCAAGTGACCAATCCGCCGATTGATCCGTTGCGCGAGGGGTTGGTCATGTCGCTGATGACCTACACCGGGCGCGACCGAAACCTGCTCGACGAAACGCCCGAGCATTGTCACCAACTGCGCCTGCCCCATCCCATTCTCACCAACGACGACATGGCATGCCTGCGCAGCGGAGAGCGCGCGGATTTCCCCGTGGTTACGTTGCAGGCGCTGTTCGATGCCGACGCGCCGGATGCCGGGGCGGCGCTCCGCGAGGGGTTGAATCGGTTGGTCGGCGAGGCCGAAGCGGCGGTGCGCGGCGGGGCGGCCCTGATCGTCCTTAGCGACCGCGAGATGTCGCCAAGCCGCGCGCCCATTCCGGCGTTGCTGGCCACGGGTGCCGTGCATCACGGATTAACGGAGCGCCGGTTGCGGTCGGAGGTCGGCATCATCGTCGAGAGCGGCGAACCGCGCGAGGTCATGCACTTTTGCCTGCTGTGCGGCTGCGGGGCCAGCGGTATCAATCCCTATCTGGCGCTCGACACGCTGCCGGAATTGTTGCGCCGCGGCGACCTGCCGCCCGAAATGACCGCAGACGAAGCGGTGGACCACTATATCGCCGCGATCAAAAAAGGCATTCTCAAGACCATGTCGAAGATGGGCATTTCGACGCTGCGCAGCTATCGCGGCGCGCAACTGTTCGAGGCCATCGGCATCGGGCGCGAGGTGATGGACATGTGCTTCCGGGGCATGTCCTCGCGCATCGGGGGAGTCGGCTTTGATGAAATCGCCGCCGAGACCCTGCGGCGGCATCGCGCGGCCTTTGAACTGCGTCCGCCCGGCTCGCCCGACCTTGAATTCGGCGGCGAGTATCACTATCGCGCGCAAGAAGAAGCCCACATGTGGAACCCGACGACGGTCGCGCGGCTTCAGCATGCTGTCCGCTACGACAACGCGGCCGCCTACGCAGACTTTGCGCGCGCGGCCAACGACCGCTCTCGCACCCTGTGCACCCTGCGCGGCCTGTTCGACTTTGTTCCCGGCGATCCTGTGCCGCTCGACGAAGTCGAGCCGGCCTCTGAGATCGTCAAGCGATTCTACACCGGCGCCATGTCGCACGGCTCGATCAGCAAGGAAGCCCACGAGACCATCGCCCTTGCCATGAACCGCCTCGGCGGCAAGAGCAACACGGGCGAGGGCGGCGAAGACCCCGCCCGCTACAAACCGCTGGCCAACGGCGACTCCCTGAACTCGGCAATCAAGCAGGTCGCCAGCGCGCGCTTTGGCGTCACGGCCAACTACCTTGCCCATGCCGTCGAGCTGCAGATCAAAATGGCCCAAGGTGCCAAACCGGGCGAAGGCGGCCAGTTGCCCGGTCACAAAGTTACCGAAGAAATTGCGCGGTTGCGTTTCTCCACACCCGGCGTCACGCTGATCTCCCCGCCCCCGCACCACGACATTTACTCGATTGAGGACCTTGCCCAGCTGATCTACGACCTCAAGTGCAGCAATCCGGGTGTCAAGGTGTCGGTCAAGCTGGTCGCCGAGGTTGGCGTGGGAACCGTGGCCGCCGGCGTGGCCAAGGCCAACGCCGACGAGGTTCTGATCAGCGGCCACGACGGCGGCACGGGCGCAAGCCCCCTGTCCTCGATCAAGCACGCCGGCATTCCGTGGGAACTCGGCTTGGCCGAAACGCAGCAAACGCTGGTGCTCAACGGCCTGCGCGACCGCATCATCGTGCAGGTGGACGGCCAGTTGAAAACCGGCCGCGACGTGGTGGTCGGTGCCCTGCTGGGCGCCGAACGGTTTGGATTTGGCACCGCGGCGCTGGTGGCCCTCGGATGTTGCCTCGTGCGCAAGTGCCACCTCGGCACATGTCCTGTGGGCATTGCCACGCAAGACCCGCGGCTGCGGGCGCGGTTTGCCGGCAAGCCCGAACATCTTCAGCGTTACATGCTGTTTGTGGCCGAAGAGGTTCGTCGGATCATGGCCCAACTGGGTTTTCGCAGATTTGAAGAAATGGTCGGCCGCATTGACCGGCTGAGCGTGCGCCCAGCCCTCGACCACTGGAAGGCGCGCGGGCTGGATCTCTCGGCGATCTTTGCCCGGCCCGAAACATCAAGCGGGCGGCCGGTCTGCTGCATTCGCCCTCAGGAGAACCGGCTTCAGTCGCACCTCGATTGGGAAATCCTCAAAAAGGTGGCGCCCGCCATCGAGCGGGGAGAGAAAGTCCGGCTCGAGCTGCCAATTCGCAACGTCCATCGCACGGTCGGCGCAATTCTCAGCAATCGCATTATCCGCGCCCGCGGCCCCGAGGGTCTGCCCGATGGAACCATCGAGATTACTTTCCGCGGCTCGGCCGGCCAGAGCTTCGGCGCATTCCTTGTTCCCGGCGTTACGCTGCATCTGATCGGCGATGCCAACGACTATTTGGGCAAGGGACTGTCGGGCGGGCGCATCGTTGTGCGGACGCCGCCGGGCTCGCCGTTCAACGCGCACGACAATGTCATCGCGGGCAACACGCTGCTCTATGGTGCCACGTCGGGCGAGGTGTTCATCAACGGCGTGGTGGGCGAGCGTTTCGCTGTACGCAACAGCGGCGCCGTGGCCGTGGTCGAAGGCGTCGGCGACCATGGCTGCGAGTATATGACCGGCGGCACGGTCGTTGTTCTTGACCGCACCGGCCGGAACTTCGCCGCCGGCATGAGCGGCGGCATCGCTTATGTGTTCGATGAACATCAATTGTTCGACACGCTCTGCAATCTCGACATGGTGGATCTCGAACCCGTCTGGCACGAGGAAGACCGGCAGATTCTCTACGACCTGATCTCGCGCCACTTTCAATGGACCGCCAGCGAACGGGCGCGATACCTCCTCGACCGCTGGTCGGAAATGGTTGGCCGCTTTGTTAAAGTTATCCCGATAGACTACCGCAAAGCGCTGGAACGGCTGCGCGAGCGTGAGGTGCGCGACGGCGAAATGTCCCCGGCCACCGAGGAGGTCTTCCGTGGGTAAACCGACCGGCTTTCTGGAATACCGCCGCGAAGAGGTCGGCCACCGGCCCGTGGACGAACGCGTTCGGGACCACCTCGAAATTGACGTGCCGCTTTCGCCTGAAGCGCTGATGCGGCAGGCGGCCCGCTGCATGGACTGCGGCATTCCGTTTTGCCACGGGGCCGGCTGTCCGCTTCACAATCGCATTCCCGAATTCAACGACCTGCTCTATCGGGGCCGGTGGCGTGAAGCCGCCGATCTTCTCCACGCCAATAACAACTTCCCCGAAATCACGGGCCGCGTCTGTCCTGCTCTCTGCGAACCGGCCTGCGTGCTGGCGATTCATCAGGAGCCGGTTCTAATCAAGCACATCGAGTGCCAGATCGTTGAGCGGGCATGGCGCGAAGGATGGATTGTGCCCCAACCCGCACCGCGCAAAAGCGGCTTCAGCGTGGCGATCATCGGATCAGGGCCGGCGGGACTGGCCGCCGCCCAACAACTCGCCCGGGCTGGACATGCCGTCACCGTTTTTGAGAAGGACGACCGGATCGGCGGCCTTCTGCGCTATGGCATTCCCGACTTCAAGCTCGACAAGCGGATTTTGGATCGCCGGCTCGACCAGCTGCGGGGCGAAGGCGTCGAGTTCCGCACCGATGTCTACGTGGGTGTGGATATTTCGCTGCGCTACCTGCGCCGGACGTTCGACGCCATTTTGCTGGCCATGGGCGCCGGTCGGCCGCGCGATCTCGATGTCCCCGGTCGCCAAGGCGCGGCAAACATCCACTTCGCGCTGGAGTTTCTTGCGCAGCAGAACCGTCTTGTTGCCGGCGACGCCATTCCGGCCGACAAACTTATCTCCGCCAAGGATAAGATCGTAATTGTCATCGGCGGCGGCGACACCGGCAGCGATTGCATCGGCGCCGCCCGCCGTCAGGGCGCGCGGCAAATCCACCAGCTCGAAATCCTGCCCAAACCGCCCGATACTGTGCCGCCCTCCACGCCGTGGCCTCTTTGGCCGCAAATCCTGCGCACCTCGTCATCGCACGAAGAAGGCTGCGAGCGCCGCTGGAGCGTGCTTACAAAGGGCTTCACGCGCGCCGGCGATTCCGTCACCGAGCTGCACGGCGTCGAGATCGAGTGGAGCACCGGCCCGCAGGGCATGACATTCCGCGAAATTCCCGGCAGCGAGTTTTCCCTCAAAGCCGATCTCGTGCTTCTGGCCATGGGCTATGTCCACGTCGAGCACGAAGGCCTCATCCAAAAAGTCGGCCTGCAGCTGGACCGACGTGGCAACATCGTGACGGATGAAAACTTTATGACCAGCGAGGCGGGGATTTTTGCCGCCGGCGATTGCCAGTCGGGCGCATCACTGGTGGTGCGCGCCATTCTGCAGGGGCGCTCGGCCGCCGAAGGCATGGACCGCTGGCTGCGCCAGCATGCGGTTCAAACCTCCGCTCGCCGTTTGTAATTCGCGCTTCCGCGTGGTTTTTCCGTTCAAGCGAAAAAGGCTAACGTGGCTCTTGGCCGCAACCAAAGAAGTTAGAGGCAAGAGGTTAGAAGTTAGAAAAAACTTTTCCAACCTTGCTGGATGGCCACCCAAAAGAGTCTGAAAGAACATACGTTTGCCGATAGAACATTCCGGCTATTCCAACCACTTGGACAAGTCCGGCAGGATCAATTCCTTCTTCTCCGGCGTGTCCATATTCTCCTTGGTGATGACCTCGCAGCCGGTGTCTATGCGTTTTTCGACCTTTTCGCCGCGAAGGTGCTGCACCATTGTTTTCACGCCCATGTAGCCCATGTAAAACGGATGCTGCAAGACAAGGCCGTGGAGTTCGCCGTCCTTGAGCGCCTTGGCCAGTTTTTCGCTGCTGTCGAAGCCGACAAATTTGACTTTGCCGGCCCTTCCGGTGTTCTGCAGCGCGCGCAACATGCCGAACGTTGTGCTTTCGTTGGGACAGAAAATGCCGTCCACGTCTTTAAAGCGCAGGAGCAGGTTCTCGGCCTTCTTATAGGACGACTCGGCGGTCGCACCGCCGTATTGATTCGATGAGACAACCTCGATGCCGGGAAACTCCTTCTTGATGGTGTCGAGAAAACCGGCCTCGCGCGCCATCGTGCTGGCCGACCCCTCGGCATACCGCAGCAGGATAACCTTGCCCTTGCCACCGAGCAGTTCGGCCAACCGCCGGGCGCCCAGAACGCCGCCCTTGTAGTTGTCGGTGGCGACAAAGCTGACATAGCGGTCGGACCGCAGGTCGGAGTCAATGATGACGACGGGGATTTTGCGCGCGATGGCGTCGTGCACACAGGGGACAAGCGCGCGGTCGTCCAGCGGCGCGAGCACGATGCCATCCACACCGCGCGTGACGAAGTTTTCGACGACCTTGATCTGCTGCTCGCGGTCGTCTTCTTTAAGCGGCCCTTTCCAGATAACCTCGACGTTGAGCTCCCGCGCGGCTTTCACGGCGCCGGCATGGATGGATTTCCAAAACTCATGGGTTGTGCCTTTGGGGATCACGGCAATCGTGAGTTTTTTTTCTTCAGCGGCGCGCGCCGGACTAATCCACGCGCCCAATCCGGCCAGCATCGCGGCGACAACATCTCTTCGAGAGGCGGTTTGTTTCATGGGAGAGAACTCCTTGGGTGTGATGTACGAAACACAGCCGCCACATTTGTCAGAGCGCCCGCCGATGTCAAGGGTTTTGGGTTTGCGCCGCGCAACAGACAATCCCAGTGCAAATCTGCTTGCGCAGACCCAACCGGCGTGGCAGCCACTCCTTCAGGCAGGCGGCGAAGTTTGCCGCCGCTGCATTCATCCAACGCAGGAGGCTGTATCATGCACGTGTCTCTTCGGCTCGCTTTGGTCGCGATTCTGTTTCTGGGCAACGGCTGCGCCACGCTCAACAAAGTGTGGAAACGGACAGTCGAGCCGCCTCCCGAAAAACCGAAAGTGGATGCCCGCTATGACTTCGGCGGGTTCCACGACACCGGCCGCTGGTATCGCGGCAATCTCCACCTGCATTCGACGTTTTCCGACGGCAAACTCGATCCCGTGCCCACGGTCGAACTCTACCGCAAAAAGGGCTACGACTTTACCGCCATCACCGATCACTATCACGGCTTTTTCGAGAAAGACCACAAAACCCCCAAGCGTCCCATTGCGTATCCGCTCGACCAGATGAACAAGCCCGGCTTTCTGGTCATTCCCGGCATTGAGCACGATACCAATCGCAACGGCGAGACCATTCATATTGTCGTAGTCGGCCCGGGCCACGAAATCCCCCTGACCGCCGACGACAATGTCTCGGAAGTCATTCAGCGCTGGTGGGACAAGGGCGCGTTTGTGGTTTTCGCCCATCCCCACTGGAGTCTCGATGCGACCAGCGTGCTCGAAGACCTGAAGTTCCTTCCCGCGCTTGAGATGTTCAACTACGCGGTCGAGGGCAGCCAGGGATTGCGCGCATATTCCGGATTGTATTGGGACCGCCTGTCGCGCAAGGGACGCCGCGTCTATGGCGTAGCCAACGACGACCTGCACCGGCCCGAAGAGCATCTGGCCGGCGGCTGGGTCATGGTCAAGGCAAAGGAACTGACCGCCGAAGCCATTCTGAAGTCGCTGCGCGAGGGAAAATTCTATGCCACCAGCGGCCCGACGTTTGAGGATGTCTATATGGATGAAAAAAGCAACATCCACGTGCGCTGCTCGCCGGTGACGGTGGTTCGCGCTCTGTCCGGTGTCGGCGGCGATTTTCTAGTGAAGGCCAAGCCGGGGAAAACCCTGACTGAGGCCACAATCCCCTGGCAATGGAAGGGCCGCTCGGGCTTTGTCCGCGTCGAATGCACGGACGCCAACGGCCGCATGGCGTGGACGCAGGCGGTGTTTTATCAGGGAGAAAAAAGCGCGAAGTAGAATGATGAATGATGAATAACAGGGATGAAGGATGAAGGATGAGGGATGAGGAAAAGTGGAGAAATAAACTTTCTACTTCGTCCATCTTGTCCATGTTGTCCGAAGCGTCCATCTTGTCCACCTTGTCCGTCTCGGACCCGGTATCCGCCTTGTACATCGGACCCGGTGTCCACCTTGTTCACCCATACCCACAGGAGGCAGCACCATGACTCAGTCCCAACTGCACCCCAACCGGCGCCGGTTTCTCACCGCTGTCGGCGCAGCGGCCGGGTCGGCCGTTCTCGGCGGCACGGCCACCAAGGCCATCAGCGCCACCCCGTCTCCGCCCCACATCGTCATTTTTCTCATAGACGATCTCGGCTATGCCGATTGCGGTTTCACCGGCGGCGAGATCAAAACCCCGCACATAGACCGGCTGGCCGCCGCCGGCGCACGGCTCGACCAGTTCTATGTCCAGCCGCTGTGTACGCCGACCCGCGCCGCGCTCCTGACCGGCCGCTATCCCATGCGCCACGGCCTGCAGGTTGGCGTCTGCCGCCCATGGGCGCGCTACGGTCTGCCGCTTGAAGAACGCACGCTGGCGCAAGCCCTCAAACAGGCCGGCTATAAGACGGCCATCTGCGGCAAGTGGCACCTCGGCCACTTCCAGCGCGACTATCTTCCCACACACCGCGGTTTCGATCATCAATACGGCCACTACAATGGTGCGCTGGACTACTTCACCCACCTTCGCGATGGCGGCCTCGACTGGCATCGCAATGACAAAGCCTGTTACGACGAGGGCTATACCACGCATCTGATCGCGCGCGAGTCCGTCCGCCTCATCCGCGAGCATGATGCTGCAAAGCCGCTGTTTCTCTATGTGCCCTTCAATGCCGTCCACTCGCCGCTTCAGGTGCCGGAGGAATATGAAAAACCCTACGCTTCGCTTCCGCCGCAGCGACGCACTTACGCCGGCATGTTGGCCGCTGTGGACGAAGCGATCGGACAGATCGCAGACGCTCTGACCGAAAAGGGCATGCTGCAAAACACGTTCATCCTGTTTGCCAGCGACAACGGCGGCCCGGCTCCCGGCAGAGTTACCAGCAACGGCTCGTTCCGAGCAGGCAAAGGCACGCTCTACGAAGGGGGCGTGCGCGTGTGCGCGTTTGCCACATGGCCGGGACGAATCCAGCCGGGGTCGGTCGTCAAAGCGCCGCTTCATATCGCCGACATGTATCCCACGCTGCTGACCATGGCAGGCGTGTCGCTTGACCAGCCGCTGCCACTCGATGGCCGAAATGCACTCGGCGCTCTCACACGCGGCGAGCCGTCGCCCCATGATGCCATTCTGCTGAACACGACGCCGTTGTCCGGGGCCATACGGATGGGCGATTGGAAGTTGGTGGTCAACGGCCAGTTGCGCGACGACGGCTCGGAGTTGCGCGGGGAATCGGACGGCGGGGCGCCAAAGTCCAAGAAGGCCAAGGCCGGCAAGAAAGATGCGGCGGCGGCAGGCGGGCCGGTGATTGAGTTGTTCAATCTGGCCGACGACCCGTCGGAGAAAGAGAATCTTGCGGAGCGGCATCGGGACAAGGTCAGGGAACTGCGGTTGCGCTATGAGGAATTTGCCCGACAGGCTGTTCCACCCAAGAACGCTCCGCCTGCGCCGGATTACACGGTGCCAAAGGTCTGGGGTGAAGCGTAGGCCATGAACGCAATCCTGTTTGGGGTATTGATTTACGTTTTGGTGCAGCTGGCGGTGGGGGTTGTGGTTTCGCGGCGCATAGCCAGCGAAAGCGACTACATTTTGGCGGGCCGCAGGTTTGGGCCATGGATGGGCACATTCAGTTTTTTTGCCACGTGGTTTGGCGCCGAAACCTGCGTTGGTTCGGCCGGACGCATCTACCAAGACGGCCTGTCGGGCGCATCGGCCGACCCGTTCGGTTATGGGTTTTGCCTGCTTCTGATGGGTGCGGTCTTCGCCGCACCGCTCTGGCGGCGGGGACTGACCACGCTGGCCGACCTGTACCGTCAGCGATACACGGTTGGCGTCGAGCGCCTTGCGGTGCTGTTGATGGTTCCAACATCGGTGTTTTGGGCGGCGGCGCAGATTCGGGCGTTCGGGCAGGTGCTCAATGCCTCGTCGGGCATGGGCACGAGCGTGGCGATTGCTGCTGCAGCAGTTGTGGCGATTATTTACACCGGCTTCGGCGGTATGCGCGCCGACGTCATCACCGACCTGATTCAAGGGGTGATGATCATTCTCGGATTGTTGATTCTGGCCGCCGTGTTGTTTCCCAATTGGGCTCATGTGCAGGCGGCGTGGGCGACGGTCGAGACGGAACGGCTGAATCTGTTCGGTAACGGGCAGTCGGTGTGGCAGACGCTCGAGGCTTGGGCCGTTCCGGTGTGCGGGTCGGTAGCAGCGCAAGAGTTGGTGGCACGGGCGTTGGCCACGCGATCGGCGGAAGTGGCGCGGCGGTCGGCATTGCTGGGCGGGGGGCTATATCTTACGGTTGGACTGATTCCTGCGTTTTTGGGTTTGGCGTGCGCCGCTGCGCTGCCGGGCCTCGAAGACGCCGAACAGTTTCTGCCGCGCCTTGCCCAGCAACATTTGCACACCGGTTTTTATATTCTATTTGCCGGCGCGCTGGTCTCCGCAATCCTCAGCACCGTGGACAGCACGCTTCTGGCTGCCTCGGCCCTGACCATGCACAATCTGGTGATGCCGTTGCGGAACGGACTGACCGAGGCGGGCAAATTGCGTGCGACCCGACTGGGCGTGGCCGCATTTGGACTTCTCGCCTGGTATCTGGCGCTTCAAGCCGACACGGTGTTTGAACTGGTCGAAAGTTCTTCCTCGTTTGGCAGCGCGGGCATTTTTGCAATCACCGTTTTGGGCTTGTTCACACGTCTGGGCGGCTCGCCCAGCGCCTATGCCGCCCTGCTGGTGGGGATGTTGGTTTGGGTAATTGGGACGTATGTGTTCGCGCTCGAAGTGGTCTATTTGTATGCACTGGGCGGCGCATTCGCGGCATATCTTCTGTTGAGCCGTGTAAGAATATAACGAAACATTTCGGAATTCTAAAAAGCTTCTGGAGGGTCGGGTTCCACCCCGACCGTTTTACGTCCACCCCGACCGCATCGCAATCTTCCCCGCAGCAAGGTTTTTCGATTGCTTTTTGATTGAAGACGACTTGGTGCGGGCGTATGTGCCGCGTTAGACATTTCGCGCTGCGGGGCTTTTTGCCAACGGGCGCGCCGCAAACTTCCAATCGTGCGAAAGGAAACCGCTTGTCATGTCCGCTCTTTCTGCCATTCCCCGGCGAACGTTTTTCCTGCAGGCCGGCACTCTTGCCGCCGCTGCAGCCAGCAGGCCAGTGTGGGGCGCCGCTCTGTCCCGCAGGCCCAACATTCTTTTTCTCACCGCCGACGACCTGAACTATGATTCACTCGGCGTAACCGGCTGCAAGATCCGCGACATCACGCCGAACATTGACCGGCTCGCCGGCGAAGGCCTCCGGTTCACCCATGCCCACAACACGGTTGCCGTCTGCCAGCCCAACCGGTCGGTGTGGATGACGGGGCGGTATCCGCATCGCAACGGTGCGGTCGGTTTCAATCCGATTCGAGCGGATGTCGCGACGTTGCAGGAGTCGCTTCGAAGCGCCGGCTACCTGAACGGCATATTTGCAAAAGTGCCGCATCTGGCCCCGCAGGAGAAGTTTTGCTGGGACGTGGTTGTCGAGGCCGCCGTGCTGGGCAACGGGCGGTCGCCGAAGCTTTATTACGAGGCGGCAAAGCAATTTTTCGCAAAAGCCAAATCCGAGGGCAAGCCATTCTTCCTGATGGCCAACTCACAGGACCCGCACCGACCGTTTCCGGGCAGCGAGGCGCGTCCGGCACAAAAAGCCGGCAAAAAGGCGGGCGAAAAAGCCGCCAAACGGGCGGCGCAAAAAGAAGCCGCCGGGGCCGCGGGCGTTTCGCGCGTCATTCAGCCCGACGAGGTGGAAGTGCCCGGCTTCTTGCCCGACCTGCCCGACGTGCGGCGCGAGGTTGCCCAGTATTTCACCGCCGTCCATCGCTGCGATGAAATCGTTGGCGAGGTGTTGCGGGCTTTGCGCGAAGCCGGCCTCGACGAAAACACCGTGGTCATGTTTAACACCGACAACGGTATGGCCTTTCCGTTCGCCAAAACCAACTGCTATCTGGCCAGCACCGCCACGCCGTGGATCGTCCGCTGGCCCGGACACGTCAAGGCGGGGACATTGGATACGACCCATTTCATTTCGAGCATAGATGTTACGCCAACGGTTCTGGAATTGTGTGGCGCTCCGCCGATTGCCGGCGTAGATGGCCGCTCGTTTGTTTCGCTTCTTCACGGCAAGCCGCAGGAAGGCCGCGACAGCGTCTATACCGTCTTCCATCGCACGTCGGGCAACAACGACTACCCCATGCGTTCGATTGTGAACGCGAAATACGGCTATATCTACAATGGCTGGTCGGACGGCAAGACCGTTTTCCGGAATGAATCGCAGTCGGGCTTGACCTTTGCCGCCATGCGCAAGGCCGCCGAGACGGACGCGAAGATTGCCGAACGGGTTCGGTTCTTTCTCTACCGCGTGCCCGAAGAACTTTACGATTATGAAAAAGACCCATGCGCCCTGCAGAACCGCGTCGGTGATCCTGCATTGGCGTCCGTGCTGGCCGATATGCGCAAAGCCATGCTGGAGAGGATGGCGGCCTTGGACGACCCGTTGATCGGGCAATTTCGCGCGCACATCGAACGCGCGTAGGGGGCTTCGGGCCAAAATGGATGGGATTGAAGATCAAACGGCGTGGAGTTCAAACTTCAATTTACTGCATGTCATCCCGCTGTAATGAGGCTGTTGTTTTGCATGGGCCGTGCGATGAAAGCCCCACTGAGGTGCGGTACGAGATGTTATACTGAAGTGAAAACCGAAAGCGATTTTCAATACAGTACCGCTGGGAAAATGACGATTGAAAGGTCTTTATGGCCGATGCGAAAATGATTGTCCTTAATGCGCCGCCGCACGCCACAGTCGCCCGAGCTGCTCGCCGCAGTGCTCGGCCAGAGAACGGGCCTTGCGCAGCGCATCGGCCAGAGGCATCGGCTCGCGGCAAAGCGAAAACACCGCCGTAATGCCCAAGGCATGCAATTGCTGACTTCCCGCCCCAATCCCGCCGGCAACGGCCACGCAGGGAATGCCGGCTGCCTTGGCGCGTTTGGCCACGCCGGCCGGTGCTTTGCCGAACGCCGTCTGTCGGTCAATGCGTCCCTCGCCTGTGATCACTAGTGCTGCGCCGTCGAGCGCCGAGTCGAAATCCGCCGCATCGAGGATGACTTCGATTCCCGAGCGCAACTTCCCGCCCAGCCATGCAATGATTCCCGCACCGAATCCCCCCGCCGCCCCTGCGCCCGGCACATTCACCACGTCCACACCGACGTCGCGTCGGATCACTCGTGCGGCGTTGCGGCAGGCTGTTTCCAACTGCCGCACCATCGCCGGCGTCGCGCCCTTCTGCGGGGAATAGACCCGGATGCCGCCGCGCGGGCCCAAAAGCGGGTTGGTCACATCGGTTGCCGCAACAATCTCGACGCCCTCGATTCGCCTTCGCAACTCGGTCAGATCAATCCGCGCGAGGTTGCCCAGCGCCGCTCCACCGCGGGCAATGGGCCGGCTCCGGCCGTCGAGCAATTTCGCCCCCAACGCCTGCGCCATTCCGGCGGCCATATCCACCGTGGCGCTGCCGCCCAGTCCGACAACAACGCGGCGGACGCCGCGCCGCAACGCGTCGGCGATCAATTCGCCCGTTCCATACGTGGTTGTGTAAAAAGGATTGCGGCGCGCGGGCGGAACCAAGGCCAACCCCGACGCCTTGGCCATTTCCACAATGGCTGTCCGCCCGTCGCCGAGAATACCGTAGCGGGCACGGACCGGCTCGCCCAACGGCCCGCAGACCGTTCGCGCGACCATCCGTCCACCCGTTGCAGCGACCAGTGCCTCGGCCGTGCCATCGCCGCCGTCGGCCACGGGAAAGATCACCGGTTGCGTGCCCGGACAGCCGCGGCAAAACCCTTTTGCCACGGCCCGGCATGCCCCAAGCGCCGACAGCGACTCTTTGAAGGCGTTGAGAGCGAAGACAACCTTCATTGCCGTGCTCCGTTTGGGTTTTCAATCTGGGGAAAAGCCAAACGCACGCATCTCAAGAGATTGTCGGAGAACCCTTTAGTGCGCTACTTGGAATGGTATGGAGCGCCAACTTCAACCGAGTTTTGCTGGGCCAACCGCCCATTCCGGCGGGAACTCCATTCATTCCCCCACAGCCTAATTGGCAGACACTGGAGCACACCCCGCGGGCCGAAAGACCCGCCGCCTCGCTCCATTGTGCGCTTGGCTCGCGCCTTCTATCAGGTCGCGCCGTTGAATTTCCCTGCCCCTACCCATGAGAGACGGGAGAAAGCACCGGCGCAATCTGCCCGCTACTTGCGTTGATGACGCGTGCGTTTGAGGAGTTTTTTGTATTTGTGTTTGCGGATTTTTTTGCGGCGTTTCTTAATGACGCTTCCCATTCGGGTCCTCTTTCTCCGCGTTGCCGCCGCCAGCGGCAACAGAACTTTCGTCCTTTGGTTCCATCATCAGAACGCTTTGTCTAAATCATAGGCTAATGAGAGGACGCAACCAAAAAATGCGGCGGGGATGCAGATGGGCGCATGGCTGAACAAAACCCCTTGACCGTTTCAGGGTGCAATAGAAATTACCCGGTTTGGATCTGCGCTGCCTCAAAAACACGCAGACCCGCACAGCCCGCGCGGCTTAGGCCCATCTCAGGAGACAATGCGATGCTTCGACATACGGTTCTGGCGTTATTGATTGCCATCACTGGTGCCCTATCTTCAGCCCGCGACGTGCGTGAAGCCGGCGCGCGCGGCGAGCCGGCGGCGGTTTCTCTCGAACAATGCGACCGCATACAGATTGCCGATTGCACGATTCTCGACAGCGACGGTGCGGGATTGCGTCTGCACGATGTTACGCGATCGCGCGTGGCCGGCTGTGTCATCCGCGATGACCGCGGCGGCCGGCCTCGCGTGCCTTCTTTAGATATCACCGGCGGGCGGGAAAACTGGGTGCTTCATAACTGGCTTGCCAACGGTTGGGAGATCGAAGAAGGTTCATCGCGCCTCGAAGCAAACCTCAAGGATTCTGGATCATAAACTCTTTCGTCACAGAATCGGGCCCCTCTTGGCATCAAGGGGCGAAAGCAATCGCTCATGGCAAAGGAATCGCTTAAGTGGACCGACGCGCAGCGGCGCGCGATTGAAACGCGCGGGACCGACTTGCTCGTAGCCGCCTCGGCCGGCACAGGCAAGACCGCCGTTTTGGTTGAGCGCTGCATCCGCTTGGTGACCGATCCGATTGCCCCCGTAGACCTCGACCGCCTGCTGGTGGTAACCTTCACCGAGGCGGCAGCTGCGGAAATGCGCAACAGAATTGGCGAGGCGCTGCAACGCCAGATCGCCCAGCAACCGGCGGATGTCCGGTTGCGCCGGCAGTTGATGCTGCTCGACCGCGCGATGATCTCGACGCTCCACTCGTTCGCCCTGCGCCTGATTCAGGAGCATTTCTTCCGCCTCGGCCTCGATCCGAATCTGACGGTGCAGGATCCCGACGAAGGGCTTTTGTTGCGCCACGAAACGCTCGACGATCTGTTCGAGTCGCTCTACACGGACGAGAGCGAGACGGGGCGGCGGTTTGCGCGCCTGATCGAACACTACGGACGCGACGGCGATGACGCGCCGGTGCGCTGCGTCGTTCTGGACCTGTGGGAGTTTCTGCGAAGCCTGCCGCAGCCGGATCGCTGGAAGCGGGAGGTGTTGGACTCCTATCCGAAGGCCGATGAGACGCCGCCGCCGTTCAAACAGCTTCGCCGCTGGCATGAGCCGTTTGTCGCCGCTCTGCGCGAGGATTTGTTGCAAATTGAATCGGACCTCGGGGCTGCGGCGCAATGGGCCGGTAGTGCCATCCCTTTTACGCACGGAATTATGCAGCACTTTCAATCCATCGCTGCCGAAATGGCGAAATTGCGCAACACGCTCGAGAGCAAAGGCTACGACGCCTTCCACGCGGCGATGAAACAATGGGATTATCCGACTTTGCGCATCAACAAATCAGTGGCGGAAGAACTCAAGCAGAAGGCGCGCGCGCGCAACGACCGGATTCGCAAAGCCTACCATGATCTGTGCAAGCAATGGTGCGCCCTGTCCGGCGCGGAATGGGTGGAGACGCTTCGGGCGACGCGCGAGGGCGTCGAAATGATGTTCTATCTTGTCGGGCGGTTTGACGCGGAGTTTGCCCGCGTCAAACGCGAGCGCGGCGAGGTGGACTTCGGCGACATCGAACGGTTTTGCTTCGATCTGCTGTGCGACAAGGTGTCGGAAGGCGACCGCTACACGCCGTCCGAGGTGGCGCGCAAGGAAATCCGCGACCGCTTCGAGGCGGTTTTGGTGGATGAATATCAGGACATCAATCCGCTGCAGGATGCAATCATCCGGCTGTGCGCGCGGGAGAATGAAGCGGAGCGGCCGCCAAACCTGTTCATGGTCGGCGATGTCAAGCAGTCCATCTACCGGTTCCGTCTGGCGGAGCCGAAGTTGTTCCTGCAGCGCTTGGCAGCGTTTCGCCCGGAGGGCGGCGCGGGAGTGGGGCAGTGCATAGACCTTTCGGAAAACCACCGAAGCCGGCTGGGCCTGCTTGAGGCCATCAACGCCCTATGCCGCCGGATCATGGCACCGGAAGTGGGGGGAATTGTTTATGATTCGGCAGCGGAATTGCGGGGCGGATTTGATTTTCCAGAGGAGTGTGGCAGCGACATTCCACCGCCGACCAGCGGCCTGCCGGTCGAGATTCATTTTTTTGACCGCGCGCGCGAGGAAACCGCATCAAACAACGACAAAGCCAATACGTCGGCCCATGCCGCCGAAATTGAGCCGGCGGACGGCACGGAAGATTCGCCCCCGGCCGGCGCGGTCGGCACGCCCGACGAACTGGAGCAAATCGAGATCGAGGCGCACTGGGTGGCCGGGCGAATCCGCGCGATGCTTGGCGGCGAGTTTTCCATTTGGGACCGCGGCGAAGGCCGCTACCGACCGGTCGCGCGGCGCGACATCGCGGTGTTGTTGCAGACCGCGGCGTACAAAGCAGCATTGTTTGTGCGGATTCTGCGCGCGCAGGGCATCCCCGCTTACACAGATGCGCCGCCGGGGCAGTTTCTGCCGACTGAAATCCGCGATCTGTTTGCATTGCTGGAGTTGCTCGACAATCCCTGCCAAGACATCCCGCTGGCGGCCGTGCTGCGGTCGCCGCTGGTGCGCTTGAGCGAAGACGATCTGGCGCGCATTCGAATTCACAGGCGCGAGGGCGGCTTCTTTTCGGCGGCTTACGCCTATGCCGAAAGCGGGCCCGATGAGCGGCTGCGCAGGCGGCTGAGAGAGTTTTTTGACTGTCTCGAGCGCTGGCGGACTCTGGCACGGCGAGGGCCGCTCGCTCGCGCCCTCTGGACGATCTACGACGAAACCGGCTATCTGGACTATGTGACGGCGATGGACGACGGGGCGCAGCGACGCGCCAATCTGATCGGGCTGTATGACCGGGCGCGGCAGTTTGACGAGTTCCAGCGGCGGGGGCTCGGGCGGTTCATTCAGTTTATCCGCCAGTTGCAGGAAACCGAGAACGAGCTGGCCACGCCGTCGGCGGTCTCGGAAGCCGACGACGTCGTGCGCGTGATGAGCATCCACAAGAGCAAGGGGCTGGAGTTTCCCGTGGTGTTCCTCGCCGACATCGGCAAGAAGTTCAATTTTCAAAATGCGCTGGGGGACGTGGTCACTGATCGCAGCCTTGGCGTGGCGCTGCGGGCCGTGGTACCGCGGAGGAAAATCAAGTATCCAACGCTCGCGCACGTTTTGGCGTCACGCCGTGTCGAGCGCGAGATTCTGGCGGAAAATATCCGCCTCCTGTATGTGGCCATGACACGCGCGCGAGAGAAACTGGTTTTGTGCGGGTCGGTGGAGTTGGACAAAGCATTGCGGGTGTGGAGCGAACGCGCAGCGGCGGGCGGGAACGACGGCCGGATTGCACTCAGCGCCGGCGTTCTGTCTTCCGCCCGCAGTTTTAGCGACTGGATCGGGCCGGCGCTGGCGCGCTTGGGCTGTTGGAGCGGTGCGGACCAGCCGACCCTTCAGGCACATCCGATGTTTGCTGTGCATCTGCATCGGGCCGAAGAGATTCGAGGGTTGCAGACAAAAGGCTTTGAGCCCGCGGCCGACGAGGAGACGCTGCGCAAGATCGCCACACTGCAACCGGTTGATACACCGCCGCATGACCGGCAGGAGGTCACGCAGATTGTCGAACGCCTGACCTGGCACTATGCGGCACGACCGCTGACGCGTGTTCGCGGGAAGATGTCTGTGTCCGAGATCAAGCGGCGGTTTGAAACCGGCCGCGAAAGCGACGAGGCACCGGACGGGTGGGGGAGAGAGGCGATGGTGCGGCGGCCGGCGTTCATGGCTGCGGCAGCGGGCGAATCACCGCTATTGACGGCCACTGAAATCGGCACAGCCACGCATGCGGTGTTGCGGCACTTGGACCTTTCGCAGCCGGCCGACGAGGCGACCGTGCGTAGCCAGATTGCGCAAATTGCGGCGAAGGGGAAACTCACTGCAGCCGAGGCGGCGGTCGTGGATGCGGCGGCCATTGCACGGTTTCTTCAATCGCCCTTGGGAACCGAAATCCGCCAAGCCCCCGGGCGGGCATGGCGCGAGATGCCGTTCAGTTTGGCGGTGCCGGCGCTTGAGATTGCCCGGCTGGAACGCGGGTTTTTTGAGAAGGATGGGTTGGACAGGTCAGACAAGTTGGACATAATTTTTAACAACGAATGGGTTCAGGTGCAAGGCATCATAGACTTGTTGTTCGAGCGGCCGGAGGGATTTGTGCTGCTGGACTTCAAGACCGACCGTATCGAATCCGGCGAGGTTCCGGCACGCGCCGCGTTCTATCGTCCACAAATGGAGTTCTATGCGCGCGCCGCCGAAACAATTTTCCGCCGGCCTGTCGTCGAGCAAGTGCTTTACTTTCTTTCCTGCGGTGTGGCAGTTTCGGATCGGCGTGGGACGGAGGGCGGTTTGGAGAGTTTTGGGTTTTAGATTTTGGACTATGGGTTGAGATGAATTGAATCCGACCCATCTGACCTGCCCGACGCGTCTTTCCTCAGAAGCCCCCGCCCAAGAGCACCGGAGGAACTGCTGATGAGCCATACACTCTGCTATGGGCGCGAAACCCTGACATTGGATTTGCCCGAGAGCCTTTGCCGTCGGGTGATTCAACCCCATTTCCCGCCGGCCATTTCCGATCCGGATGCCGCCATCACACGTTGCCTTAATGATCCGGTCGGCACGCCGCCCCTTTCGCGCATTCTCGAAGGCCGGCAGCGCATTGTCGTGGCAATTCCCGATGCAACGCGCGCCGGCGCAATGCCCGTCTATCTCGGCCCGCTGCTTCGCTATCTGCGCGCCCATGGTATTTCGCACGGACGTGTGACGCTTCTCTCGGCCACGGGCGCGCACGGCCTCCACAGCGATGCGCNGCGCGCGGCGTTGGTCGGCCCGGACATTGCCGCTCAGTGGACTGTCGAAGACCACGACTGCGACCAAGGAAACGTCGAGATCGAGCCGCTCGACGCTGAAACACCCGTAGCCGTGGACCGCCGTGCTCTGGAGGCCGACTGCCTAATCTTGGCCGGACCGATGAGTTTCCACTATTGTGCAGGATTCGGCGGCGGGCGCAAACTGATTGCCCCCGGTCTGTGCGGGCGCGCGACAGTTCATGCCCTCCATCGCCGGACGCTGGCCAATATAGACGCCGACGGCAACTGGCACAGCCGCACGGGGGTCCATCACCACAACCCGTTCCACGAGGCCATGGTGGCTGTAGCCCAACGCGTCGGGCCGCGTTTCACGCTCAACGTGACGTTCGGTCAAGGCAACCAACTCCTTGGGGTCGTGGCGGGCGATCTGGTCAAAGCGCATTTGGCAGCATGTCTGCAATACGCGCAGATTTTCACCTGCCCCGTTCCCGAACGCCTTCCGCTGGTGGTGGCGTCGTGCGGCGGATGGCCGCTGGACGGCAATCTCTATCAGGCGCACAAAACGTTCGACAATGCATTTCGTGCCGTGCAGCGCGGCGGAACGATTCTCCTGCTGGCCGAATGCAGCGGCGGCTGGGGGCCTGAGGCGTTTGTCCGCTGGCTGGCCATTCCCACTCTGGCCGAGCATCGCCAGCGCCTGCGCGCCGAATTCCAAGTGGAGGGCCACACGACGTATGCGTTTAAATGGAAAGCCACGCAGTGCCGTGTGATTATCGTGAGCCATGTTTTGGAAGAGCGGTTGAATGCAGGCGACGGGCCGGCGTGGCTTCGGGGCGGCGTTCAATCACCGTTTCAAATCGAGGTCGCCGGCACGATGGCTGAAGCAGTGGCGCGGCTGGGCGACGGCGGCCGCCGGCACCCGTATTATCTCATGCCCGCCGGCGCCAACTGCCTGCCCGAGGTTACCGGATAGTGTCGCTTGGACGTTCATCTACGACCCGCCGGGCCTTGCCCGTGAACCGCTCCAGCGACTTGGGTTCGACCAGCCGCACGTCCACATCCACGCCGAGGCCCGATCGCAGCGCTTCACGGATTTCTTCCTCAACCGCCCGCATGTGCCGGATCTCGTCATTGAACAGCGCCTCGGTGACCTCGACGCGCACTTCGAGGTGTTCCAGCGCCCCTTTGCGTGTGCGAACAATCTGGTAGTGCGGCTGCGTGTGCTCGATGTCGAGAAGGATGCTTTCGATCTGCGAAGGGAAAACGTTCACTCCGCGGATGACCATCATGTCGTCGGTGCGGCCGACCACTTTGGACATCCGCGCAAGGGTTCGCCCGCACGCGCACGGCTCGCGCGTCACCGATGCCAGATCGCCCGTCCGGTAGCGGATCAACGGAACCGCTTCCCGCATCAAGGTGGTAAAGACCAATTCGCCGACCTCGCCGTCGGCCACCGGCTCGAGCGTCTTTGGATCGAGCACCTCCACGATATAGTGGTCTTCGGCAATGTGCATGCCGTTTTTGCACAGGCACTCATAGGAGACACCCGGCCCGCACAGTTCACTCAGGCCGTAGTTGTCGGTGGCCACGATACCCAGCAGCGACTCGATTTGGCGACGGACGGCTTCGCTCCAGGGTTCGCCGCCAAAAAGCCCCCATTTGAGGGCGAGTTGCCCGCGCTCAATCCCCATCTCGCGAGCCGTTTCCGCAATGTGCAGCGCGTATGTCGGCGTGCCGACCAGCGCGGTGGTGCCGAAGTCGCGCAGGAATTGGACCTGCCGCGGCGTGTTGCCGCTGGAAATCGGCAGGACGAGGGCACCGACCCGCTCCAATCCGGCGTGCAGGCCGAAACCGCCGGTGAACAAGCCGTAGCCGAAGGAAATCTGGGCAATGTCCGATGCCGTGACGCCCGCCGCCGTTGCCAGCCGGGCGCACAACTCCGACCATGTGTCCAAATCGCGCCGGGTGTAGCCAACGATGGTGGACTTGCCGCGCGACGTGCCCGACGACCCGTGGACACGCACCACTTCGCGCAACGGCACGGCGATCATGCCGAAGGGATAGTGGTCCATGAAGTCCTGTTTGACGGTGAAAGGAAGCCGGCGCAGATCGTCGAGACCGCGAATATCGGCCGGCCGAAGACCGGCAGCGTTCAGTCTGGCCTGGACATACGGCAGGCGCTCGGCTGCGCGGCGGACTTGCTCGCGCAGCAGTTCTCCCTGGTGGCGCTCAAGCGTTGCGCGATCTATTTGCTCCCATGCAGGGTCCCAGATATTCAATCCGCCCACTCCTCGATGATAGAGTCAATACTGCCCATTGACAGAAGACAAAGGGGGATCAGCCTGTGCGTCAAGGCCAATCCCCCTGATGGAAGTTGGAGCCTTTGAGCATCCGGCTTCAATTATCGAGGTTGCCCAAAACCCACTGGTCGAAGCCGAACCAGTTTTTCGGCAGATTCATGGCCGCCTGGCCGGCGACAAAGTCTTTGGCCAGTTGCTCGTCGGCGGTCAATTTCAACTTGGCCTCGACCTTTTCGATCTTCGAGTCGGTTGAGACGTCAAACGTCGGTGTGATGACCACCACCAGTTCGACTTCGCGCTGGCTGTTGGTTTCGCCGCCGAACGCCCAGCCGATCACCGGCAGTTTGGAGAAGAAAGGAACGCCGTTGCGCGACTTCACGGTTTCATGGCGCGTAATGCCCGCCAGCACAAACGGCTGGTCGGGAAAAACACGCACATAGGAGTCGGTGAAGCGATGGGAGATGATCGGCTGCCCCTGCGGCGTATAGCCGTCAAAGTCCGTCACGTGGAGCGAGAGGGCCACTTCGGCCGATTCGAGACCGACGTAGGGGACTGCGCCGATGAAAACCCCGACCGTGCCCGACTTAATGTAGTTCACCACGCGGTCATGGAACTGGGGAATGATCGCATCGCGGCGGTTGGCTGTGGCAACTCCGATTGCCGGTTCGAGAGAAACCGAGCCGGCGGCCGGTCCGTTGGGCAGCCAGTTGTTCATCGGCTGGTCCACAAAGCCGGTGTTGAGATAGCGCGATCTGTCGGGATTGTGTTCGATGTTGAAAGCCAATTGCTGGTCCACGGCGGCCAGTTCGCCGAGCGTGCCGCTCTTGGCCGTCAGTGTGCCGCGATTGACCAGCCGGGCCTTGCCCTTGCTGGCGAGGAAATCCACGTAGGCCGACGTGGCCACGCCGTGGAGGTTGGCCCAGCGGAAATGGCCGACATAGTCCGAGCCGGCGGCGCCGGCAAACTCAAACAAGTCCGCGCCGGCGCTGTTCTTCCACGTGACAAAATCCAGTCCCAGTTTCAGATCGTTCTTCACGTTGACCTCGTAGATGGCAATGTCGAGTTTGATCTGGCTGGGCGGAATGTCGCACATTTTGCAGCCGTAGGGGAACAGGCCGTTGACCACCGCCGGTTCGCCCGTGAACTGGATGGCGTTGCCGAGTTCGTCCCAGCAGAAGGTCTCCATGGGGCTTCGGAAGAACTGCAAAAGGTTGAGAAGCGGGCCGGCGTCGCGGAACTTCGGACGATAGTAGGCATGCACACGCCCGTCGTTGTTCTCGGCCACCCATTTTTCATCGAGTGCCTTGAGCGCATTGACGACGTATTCCAGCTGGAACTTGGGGCAGACGACCTGCAGGAAGTTCTCCTTCGTTTCAAAATCCTGAAGGACGTCGGCGAAGCCGCCTTCCTTGCCGCAGACGTTGCGGAAAACGCCGCGCATTTCGCGCGGGTTGACATTTTTCAGCGGCACGAGCGCTGTCACGTAGTCGTTGAGCAGGCGCTTCTGATTGACGCGCAGCACCCGCACGGCGCCGGTGTCGGGACTGAGATTGATTTGCTCGTCCTGATTGATATAGTCGTCAATGCGGCTGTTGGTTTGATCGGTGTTGAAAGCACGGGTGAACTGCGGCTGGCTGGCGTTGTTGGTGATGTCCACGGGGCTGGGATCGCCGAGGCCGGGCCGCTGGTCAATGCCGGTGTCGCGGTCAATTTCGCGAACATAAACGCCCAGCCGCGGATCGAAGCGGAAGGCCTTGTCCTGTTGGCGCGGCGGCCGCGTGGCCACTCCGCCGAGGGCCATGCCGGCCATTGCCACAAGCAGTGGGATTATTGAGATTGCTTTGAGTCGCTTCATGGTTGTCTCTCCTTTTTGCGCATAAGCCTCACACAGGGCATGAAAGCACTGTCTCACTGGCCGCGGTCGAAGCCCCATTGGTCGAATCCAAAGGGGGTCGGCGGCATGGGAATTGGTTGCTCGCCCTTGGCCTTGGCCATCACGTCGGCGTCGGCGGGCCGAACCGGGCTGTCGAACTTGTCCACGGTGGGCTTGATGACACAGACCACCATGGTTTTTTCGGCGCCGATGGTCTCGCCGCCAAATGTCCAACCCAACACCGGAATCGAGCCGAGAATGGGGATTTTGGCCACGTATTTGGCCTTGCGGTCGCGAATCAAGCCGCCGATCACCAGCTCATGCCCGCTGGGCACTTGGGCGCGGTTGGAGAACTGGCGCGAGGCCAAAACGGGCTCGCCGCGGCTGTCGTAGCCGACCAGCGTGACGACGCGCGCAAGAATGTCGAGATCCACCAGTTCGAGACTGATCACCGGCACCACGTCGAGGAAAATGCCCGTGCGCACTGGATCAATGGCCAGTTGCGGTGGCGCTTGCGCCGAAACGCCCAGCGTTTGGGCTGCGGCGGCGACGGCGCCGGTGGCCAGCGGCGTCAAATGCTCGGCTGTGGTGCGCGGTTGTGTCTCGCCGGTAACTTTGCGGTCAAGATCATTATTCTGTGTAACGCGATAGAATAGGACGCTTTCGCCGGTGGCGACCTGAGCCACACGGTTGTTCATGGCCACCACTTTGGTCGCGGTCAGGACCTTGGCCTTGCCGCGTTCAACGAGGAAATCGAAGTAAGCCGACGGGTAGTCCATGAAATAGCCCGAACCGCTGTCGGAGCCGCTGTCGCGGTCCACGTTGTGGATGCGCAGATACTGATAGCGGCTGCCGCCGGCAAACAGGGCGCGTCCCGGGCCGTTTTTCCACGCATGGAAGTCGAAACCGAACCGGCCGTCGTTGGTCAGCTTGACATCATAGACGGTAACCTCGATGAGCACCTGCGGCGAGGGTACGTCGGCAGCCGACAAGGCGGCGTTGGCCGCATCGCAGCCGCTGGGCACGCCGAACAGCAACACTGAATTGGTTTCGGCGTCGGGATACAGAATGTCCTGACTGCCTGCGTAGTAGGCCCCCAGAGAGGCCAAGCATTGCGCCGTGCGGTTTTTGGCGCGGTAAAGAATGTACCGCGACCCGGGAGCGCTGGTGATTTTCGGCCGGTCGAGTTCCCGAATCAGTTGCTCATAGTAGGGCATCTGATATTCGGGCGCGGTGATCAGGATTTTTCCCTTATTTCCGTCGGGATGAACAAAGGTGTAGACCATCCCTTCTTCGGCTTCTGCCAGAAGTTCGGGAAAGTTGATGATCTCATAGGGATTGCAGTTGCGGACTTCAAAAACTCTGCAGACATACTGGTTGACTTGGGCTTTGCTCGATGTCCGCAGCACCTTGACAACGTTTTGCTTCATCGCGTCGGGGGCGGGCGTGGTCAACTCCGCCGCCGGCAGCGATGCAGCCGCGATTGCCAGGATGACAAGCAAGGCGACATGCTTGATGACCATGGTCCCATTTCCTCCTGCCGTAAAGTGGCGTTTCGTAACTGGACAAGCGCCAACGCTTCCTTCGGTCGCGTTGACTTCACCATGCGGTTGCACCTCACGCGGGAGCCCCGGCGGTCCCGCTCTGTCCTCCTTTCCTTTGTTTCACTGTCAATGCCGGTGTGGCATAAATCGGCCGGATGAATCCTATCGAGTATCCCACCGCCAACGCTCTTCCGGTCGTGCCGCGAAGCGTGCGATCGGAAGCGGCCGGTGGACCATGGTCTGCGCCATGCAGACCGACAGTGGATCGCTGGCAGGTAAAACCGGAGCGTGAGCTTGCAAAAGTTTGGCCGGGCTTGACGAAATTCATCCCTGCTTACCCTTCACAAAGAAGACGCTTGCGTTTATCGTGTTCCGTGAAAGCACCGGTTCAGATGTTCCTCGGGCATTTTGCGCGTGATCAGCGACACCACAACAGTGGTGACCACCGCCAGAGGAAATGCAATGACCAACGCATCGAGAAACCGCCACGTTCCCTGCATGATGAGCGAGGGGTTGGGATGGTTGACGAACGGGAGAAGGAGCGCAGCGAATCGGGCGTTGACCATTTGCACGCAAAACAGCCAGAACATGCTGACAAAGAATCCCACGCACATGCCGGCAATGGCGCCGGCTTTGGTGATCCATCGGCAATACAGTCCGCCAAAATACATCGGCAGAAAGGCCGAGGCACACAAACCAAAGAACAGCGCCGTGGCCGCCGGGATAATGCTTCCCGGCAGCTTTAGAGCCAGCACCAGCGTCAACGCAATGCCCAACACGATGCCAATTCGAGTGATCAACACGGTGGTGCCGCGACGCTCGCCGCCGAGAACGGTTTGTTCATAAATGTCGCGTCCCAAGGCGGTTCCGATTGTATGGAACTGCGAGCTCTGGGTGGACATGGCCGCCGACAGGAGCGTCAGGGCAAACAGGGCCACAAACCACGAGGGCAACGCCGACGTAATGAAGGTCGGAATGATGAGGTCGGAATCGCCGCCGGCACGCACCATGGCAATTTCCCCGCCGTGCTGGAAGAAATACACGTTCGACAACGCGCCCACGACAAACGCCTGTCTCTTATACACATCT
>JAOAGV010000241.1:338-571 GCA_026415575.1 Candidatus Sumerlaeia bacterium | reverse complement strand
CTCGTAATTGGGCCGAACAATTCCGGCAAGAGCAATTTGCTGGACGCACTGCGTGTGGTGTATGAGAAGGACCTCAAGTTCGATTTTAAGCAAGACTTCCCAAAGTTTCAAACCACCGACCAAGAAAGCTGGGTGGAAATCGAGTTTGAGTTGTCGCAAGAGGAGGCCGACAATCTCAAACAGGCGTATCGCATCGGCGAGAACCGGTGTCGGGTTCGCAAGTGGTTGTGGCC
>JAOAGV010000241.1:0-328 GCA_026415575.1 Candidatus Sumerlaeia bacterium | reverse complement strand
CCTGCTGATAAGGCGAAAGCCGGTTTCTTTGGCTATGAAAACGGCAAGCTATCTGAGAACTTGTTTTACGGCTGGAAAAACGTCGCGCAAAGTAAGCTCGGCAATGTGATCTACATTCCTACTATGAGTCGCTTAGAGGAGCATACTAAGCTAACAGGGCCTAGCCCGTTGCGCGACCTGATCAACGACATCCTGAAACCAGTTATGAATTCGAGCGCCGCCTATGCGGAACTGAAGAACGACGTTCAGAAGTTCAGCCAAAAGGTCAAGACAGAGGCGACACCAGACAATCGCTCGCTATCAGACTTAAAAAAGCGCATCAATGAAG
>JAOAGV010000240.1 GCA_026415575.1 Candidatus Sumerlaeia bacterium | reverse complement strand
CTAATAAGAGTGGATAGATCTTACCAGCGGTAGTGAGCGAACGCTTTGTTGGCTTCCGCCATTTTGTGCGTATCTTCACGCTTCTTGACAGAAGCGCCGGTATTGTTGCTTGCATCGATGATTTCAGCAGCCAAACGCTCTTCCATCGTCTTCTCACCGCGGTTGCGGGAGTAGTTGACCAACCAACGAAGACCAAGAGAAACGCGGCGTTCCGGCTTGACTTCTACCGGCACTTGATAGTTGGAGCCGCCGACACGACGAGCTTTAACTTCAAGAACAGGCATGATGTTTTTGATAGCTGCTTCGAATACTTCCATTGGGTCCCTACCGGTGCGCTCTTGAATCGAGTTGAACGCATCGTACAGAATCCGCTGTGCAGTACCTCTTTTACCGTCGATCATGATGCGATTGATGAGGCGTGTAACCAGCTTGCTGCTATAAATCGGATCTGGAAGCACGTCTCTTTTGGGAACCGGGCCTTTACGAGGCATAGTTATCCCCCTTTCTTCCTAATTTTATCCTATTGAAGATGCTAGTTTCAAACGGGCTATTACTTTTTCACTTTCGGACGCTTCGTTCCGTATTTGGA
>JAOAGV010000239.1 GCA_026415575.1 Candidatus Sumerlaeia bacterium | reverse complement strand
GCTGAGTGCGCGGGCAGCGGGGGAAGTCCTCGGCGCTAACGAACGGGTCCGGGTGGCGGTCATGGGCCTGAGCCGCGGGCTGAGCCTGGCGCGCACCTTCGAGCAGCAGCCGGACGCTGAAACCGCCTATGTCTGCGATGTGGACCGGCAGCGGCTGGAGCGGGGCGTGGCCGAAGTGCAGAAAATCCGGGGGCGCTCGACCACCGGCGTGCTCGACTTCCGCAAATGCCTGGACGATAAATCGCTCGATGCCCTCGTGGTGGCCACTTGCAATCACTGGCACGCTGCCGCTACCATCCTGGCCTGCAAAGCCGGCAAGCATGTCTATGTGGAAAAGCCGTGCAGCCACACCCCTGCGGAGGGGGAATGGATGATCGCGGCGGCCCGCAAGTATCAACGCCACGTCCAAATGGGCAATCAACGGCGGAGCTGGCCCGTCATCCGCGAGGCGATCGCCGCCTTGCACCAGGGAGCCATTGGCCGGGTCTATCAAGCCCAGAGCTGGTATGTCAACCGCCGGGGAAGCATTGGCCGCGGTCAAGCCGCCCCGGTCCCCGACCACCTCAACTACGATCTCTGGCAGGGTCCCGCCC
>JAOAGV010000238.1 GCA_026415575.1 Candidatus Sumerlaeia bacterium | reverse complement strand
GTGCACGGGCGAGAATGTGTTTCTGGTCAAAAAGGGCGCGCTGGTGACGCCGCCGATTTATCTGGGCGCGCTGCGAGGCATCACGCGCGATGTGGTCATGGAAATTGCGCGCGAGGAAGGCATCGAGGTTCGCGAGCAGCCGTTCACCCGCTTCGATGTATTCGATGCCGACGAACTGTTCCTCACCGGAACGGCGGCCGAGGTCGTTCCCGTTGTGAACGTGGACAAGCGTCCGATTGGAACGGGCAAGCCCGGACCGGTCACCAAACGTCTTATCCAAAAGTTCCGCGCGCGCACCGCCACCGACGGCGTGATGGTCTATCAATAAGTCGCAAGAATTGGAGGGTCGGGTTCCACCCCGACCGTATTCTGTAATCCGGCAGATTGAATTTTTAATCCGGACGCGGTGGAACGCATCCTCCATTTATTCAGTCGTGGAGGGTCGGGTTCCACCCCGACCGTATTCTGTAATCCGGCAGATTGAATTTTTAATTCCGGCAGATTGAATTTTTAATTCGGGCGCGCTGGAACGCATCCCTCCACATTTCAATCCGATCGCCGTGAAACGCATCCCTCCACGCCTCGGACCCATGGAATTACAT
>JAOAGV010000237.1 GCA_026415575.1 Candidatus Sumerlaeia bacterium | reverse complement strand
GCTCACGGCCATCAACGGTTACAGCGAAATCCTTCTCGCACAAATTCCCCCCGGCGATCCGATCCACAAGGACTTGGAGGAAATCCACAAGGCCGGCCTGCGCGCCGCCTCGCTGACCCGCCAGCTTCTCATGTTCAGCCGCAAGCAGATGCTCGACATGCGCGTGCTCAAATTGAACTCGATCCTCGCCGAAATGGACCGGATGCTCCGCCGCCTGATCGGCGAAGATATCGAACTGGTTACGGCCCTGCAGGCCGATCTGCATCGTGTCAAAGCCGATCCTGCGAAAATCGTGCAGGTGATTATGAACCTGGCTGCCAATGCGCGCGATGCCATGCCGCGCGGGGGCAACCTGACGATTGAAACGGCCAACGTGGAACTCGACGAGACGTATGCCGCCACGCATGTCGGAGTCACACCGGGCCATTACGTCCTGCTGGCTGTCAGCGATACGGGCGAGGGAATGGATGCCGAAACCCTCTCGCATATTTTCGAGCCGTTTTATACGACCAAAGAGGCGGGAAAAGGAACCGGTCTGGGGCTTTCGACCGTCTATGGCACGGTCAAACAGAGCGGAGGGCATATCTGGGTGTATAGCGAAAAGGGTTGGGGCACGAC
>JAOAGV010000236.1 GCA_026415575.1 Candidatus Sumerlaeia bacterium | reverse complement strand
GCGTTTGGTCATGCTACAAACCTCCTTGGTCTTGCCGAACAAGACACTTTGATAAAATTATGAATATACACCGCTCCGGCCTGAGCGCCGGCGACAAGGAGTTGGGTAGCAAAAACCTGTTTGCGATGCAAGTGCGGAAATTAAAAAAGCTCGCCGCAGGCTCCCGTGCTATTTGGGTCCATCTCCCGAAATCGGCAGAAGGTTTCCTCTCGGGTGCAGGCGAGATCGCTGCCGGATGCCGGAAAAACTTCCCCAAGGCCTTTGGAGTGCGGCAGCCATGCTGCCGCTTTGCTGAAAGTGTCCCTCGTCAGACAAAGGGTCGCGCTGGAGAAAGCCCCCCCGCCGGGCGGGTTTGGGTTTGTTGAAAAAGAAAGCGGCAGCATGGCTGCCGCAGTCCAAAGTGGCCGCTGATTTGTGTATAATAGCAAAGGCGCTGCCGCAGGCCTTTTCCCTTTTCGCCCTTACGGCCCCAATAAAGCCACAGCATGATCGAACGATCTTGCCGCGATTTCGAGGGAAGCTCCCGCGACGTTTTCTTGCTGGAATCCGAGCTTGACAAGGTGCCCATGTCCCTTCTCTATCATAATTTCGGTGTTGCGTCGGGAGGCGGCGCCTCGGC
>JAOAGV010000235.1 GCA_026415575.1 Candidatus Sumerlaeia bacterium | reverse complement strand
CGATGAACTGGATCGCCATCTACCCCGAAATCACCTTGCTGGTGCTGGCCAGCGCCATCCTTGTGATCGACCTGTTCGTGACGCATCCTCTGCGCCGCCTGACGTATGGCCTTGCGTTGGCCACGTTGGCCGTGGGGGGTGCGATGCAAATGGCCTATTTCTTGGGGTACTACCTGGACGGGCAGACGGTCTATGCGGCGCATGGCATGGTCGTCAATGACCCGCTGGGCAATTTGCTGAAGTTTTTTGCGACGCTGTCGGTGTTCGTGACGCTGATCTACGGTCATCTGTACAGCGCCAAGCGCGACATGCTGCGCGGCGGGGAGTTCTTCACGCTCAGCTTGCTGGCCCTGCTAGGGATCATGGTGATGATCTCGGGCAACAACTTCCTGGTGATCTATCTCGGGCTGGAGTTGATGTCGCTGTCGCTGTATGCCTTGGTGGCTTTGCGGCGGGACGATCTCGTGGCCACCGAGGCGGCCATGAAGTATTTCGTGCTGGGCGCGTTGGCCAGCGGTTTCCTGCTGTACGGTTTGTCGATGATGTATGGGTCGACCGGATCGCTGGACATCGACGAAGTCTTCAAAGCGATCGCTGCCGGACAGGTCAACCGTCAGGTGC
>JAOAGV010000234.1 GCA_026415575.1 Candidatus Sumerlaeia bacterium | reverse complement strand
CCTCTATGTAAATGGAGATGAAATATATGCCGAAGTTGCTCCGAATAAGACACTGCTTTGGTTATTAAGGGAGGAACTTGGCCTTACAGGTACCAAAGAGGGCTGCGGAGCAGGTGAGTGTGGAGCGTGTACGGTTGTATTGAACGGTAAGCCTGTAAATTCTTGTTTGGTAATGGCCCTGGAAGCAGCAGAAGGTGACGTACGTACGATAGAGGGGGAAGCAAAAAACGGGGAGCTATCAAATCTTCAAAAGGCTTTTATAAAGCATAATGGCCTTCAATGCGGCTTTTGTACTCCCGGAATGATCATGTCGGCAAGGGCTCTATTGGACTCAAATCCAAACCCAAGTAGAGAAGAAATCAAGGAGGCTATGCAAGGAAATCTTTGCAGATGCACAGGTTATGAAAGCAGTATAGAATCCATTGAAGCTGCAGTCAGGGAAGGTGAGAAAGCATGACCTATGAACATGTAGGTAAGGGGATCTCTAGAATAGACGCAATCGAGAAAGTAACCGGAGAAGCAGAATATGTCCAAGATATGAAGCTTCCGGGGATGCTTTATGCAAAAATAAAAACAAGCCCATATGCACATGCTCTTATAAAAAGTATAGATACTTCAAAAGCTATGAAACTGCCTGGTGTAAAGG
>JAOAGV010000233.1 GCA_026415575.1 Candidatus Sumerlaeia bacterium | reverse complement strand
GGCAAGAACATGCGCTGCGGGGTGTCGGTGGGAATGCTTACCGAGAGCTGGGACGCGCCGTCGGCGCCAACGCCGTAGTTGAACTCCGGAATGTGCGACAGATCGAGCATCGCGAAGAGCGTTTCATACTTTCGGACCAGAGGCAGGTTCTGACGGGCTCGAACGACAGGAACAGGGGCAATTCGATTGGCATAAGAACTTCCCCTGTTTTCGACTGTAGGTGTTTCAAATCCCAATACTTAGACGCTACAGGGGAACAGAGAAAATATCAAGAAAAAATACTAATTGTAAGTCTAACATAATCAATGCTATGCAAAAATTGCAGAAAACATCAAATACATCGTACGCCCCCGCGCGATCTGACCAGATTATTGCACAGCGCGCCGAGCGTCCGCAAGGGGATAACACGACTTTTTTGGCGGGTCAATGAACCGCACCCACGGAAATCACAAAACCTGCAGAAAGCCCAGAGGCGAAAAAAACCTAAAACGAGGACCCAGTTGCGGATGATGGGCTAGCCGGCCTTATGAACGTTTGTCCAAAGAAAAACCTCGACGATTTGCGAAGTCGCCCTACCGGCGAAGTCGTCTTGGAGAGCCGCTACGAGGCGAGCAGCGTTCAATGGTCGTGGCTTTACTACATGTCAGAA
>JAOAGV010000232.1:385-672 GCA_026415575.1 Candidatus Sumerlaeia bacterium | reverse complement strand
GCACGCTCACATTGCCCTCGGCGCCACGATTGAGCCCCAGGGCCACCGTCTGCCGGGCGGCCTCGGCCAGCCGTCCGGCCGCCTCGCGTTCATCCATGCACCTGCTCCGGATACAGTGCGGCGAGCCCCGCTCGGCTGGCCGCACACACGCCGCGCTCGGTAATGAGCCCGGTGATAAGCCGCGCCGGGGTCATGTCGAAGGCGGGGTTGCAGGCGCCGGCCCCCTCCGGGGTCAGGCGCACAGCGGTGGGCCTGCCGGCGGCATCGAGGCCGTGGACATGGGTCAC
>JAOAGV010000232.1:0-375 GCA_026415575.1 Candidatus Sumerlaeia bacterium | reverse complement strand
GGGCGCGCCTCGATGGGGATGGCGCCGCCATCGGCCAGCGTCCAGTCGATGGTGGGCCCCGGCACCGCGACATAGAAGGGTATGCCGTTGTCATGTGCGGCCAGGGCCTTGAGATAGGTGCCGATCTTGTTGGCCACGTCGCCGTTGGCCGCTACCCGGTCGGCCCCCACGATCACCACGTCCACCTGGCCGGTGCGCATGAGCTGGCCGGCGGCATTGTCGGCGATCACAGTGTAGGGCACACCCCGTTGCGCGAGCTCCCAGGCAGTCAGCGCCGCACCCTGATTGCGTGGGCGCGTCTCGCTCACCCACACGTGCAGCGGCAGCCCTGCCGCCTGTGCCATGTACACCGGGGCGAGGGCCGTGCCCCAGTCC
>JAOAGV010000022.1:33538-53258 GCA_026415575.1 Candidatus Sumerlaeia bacterium | reverse complement strand
TAGGCCACGGCCTGCCCGACGTTCATAACCTTCTCCTGATCTTCGTCGGGGATTTCGATGCCGAATTCCTCTTCGAGATCGCGCATGAGTTCCAAGAGCATGAGCGAGTCAGCACCCAAGTCCTTGTCAAACGTTGCCTCAGGCGTCAGATCCTCGATGGTGCGTCCCAAAGACTGGGCCATAATCTCGCGGACTCGATTCTCGACCTCGCGGATCCTTTCGTCGGTCATCATGCCTTTGACTACCTCCTGTTTGCCTGTTTCTGGAAACTGGTATGACGCAAAAAACAGTGGTTACGTATGTAAATCGCCAACCCCTTGCAAGTAAAAAGTGAGAGAGGGATTTTGCTCCTGTTCTTTCCAGACTCCGTCTCACGCAAAGATGTAAAGTCCCAAAGCGTTTCTTTGATTTTTGTTAGCCCTCAGGAATCAAACATTTTATTCTGAAATCGGTGCCCTTTGGGCGGACACTCGAAAACCCTTCTTTTGTTCGCTTGGCGCCTTTGCGCGAGGGCCGGCTTGAAAGGTCTCGGTTCCGCCGTATTCGGATCATCGGCCCAACGGGCCGGGTCACATGGCCATGCCGCCGTCCACGACAAGAACGTGGCCGGTGACATAGGCGGCCAGATCGGAAGCGAGGAAGAGAACACAGGCGGCCACTTCATCGGGTAGACCCATGCGCCCCACCGGGATCTGCTTGAGTATGGCTTCTTTGATCTCGGGTTTGAGCGAGGCGGTCATGTCGGTTTGGATAAAACCCGGCGCGACGGCATTGCAGGTGATGTTGCGCGAGGCCATTTCGCGCGCGACGGTCTTGGTCAGGGCGATCAGGCCGCCCTTGCTGGCCGCGTAGTTGGCCTGGCCGATGTTGCCCATGATACCGACCACCGAGGCGATGTTGATAATGCGGCCAAACCGCTGGCGGCTCATGGGGCGAAGCGCAGCCCGAATGCAGTTGAACGCCCCCTTGAGATTGACGTTCAGGACAAGGTCCCAGTCTTCGTCCTTCATGCCGACGATCAGTTGGTCGCGCGTGATACCGGCATTGTTGACCAAAATGTCGAGGCGGGAGAATTCCGTCACCGCCTGTTCGACCATTTCCTTGCATTGCTTGGGATCAGTGATGTTGCCCGGTGCGGCCAAGGCACGGCGGCCCAGTTGACGAACAGCCTCGGCGGCTGCTTCGGCGGTCTCGACCATCATGTCGTTGACGACCACGTCGGCGCCGTGCCGGGCCAGTGTCAGCGCAATGGCGCGGCCGATGCCGCGGCCGGCTCCTGTGACTAGAGCGATTTTTCCTTCCACCAACATGGAGTGTTCTCCCTCGATTGTTTTTGCAGACGAATTTGTCCGTCTTATTGAAGCCTATTGATCAGGGTTTCGGCCTCTGCCACCGTGCCGCATGGTGCGCAGCTGACCGGCGAGCCGCTCTGGCGCCAAAGGCCCGACAGCACCTTGCCCGGCCCGACCTCGATTACAACGTCCGGGCTCATCGCGGCGATCTTCGACATGATGTCTGCCCAGCGGACACAGTGGGTGATTTGTTGGGCCAACGAACGCCGGACGGCCCCCGCGTCATTCAGAAAATCCCCCGTGACGTTGGCAAGGAAGGGAATTCGCGGGTCGGCCAGTTCCGCAGCCGCCAAGGCCGATTCCATTTTCGCAACCGCCGGTTCCATCAGCGGCGAATGGAATGCCCCGTGGACGGGAAGCGGGATGACGCGGCGTGCGCCGGCGGCTTTGGCCAGTTCGCCTGCGCGCTCGACGGCGGCTCGTTCGCCGGAAATCACGGTTTGGGTGGAGGCATTAAAATTGGCGGCCTGCACGATGCCCACGCCGGCTGCTTCGCGGCAGACCGCTTCGATTTGCGCGGTATCCAGTCCCAGCACAGCCGCCATGGCGCCGGGCCGCGCTTCGGCCGCTTCGCTCATGGCTGCGCCGCGCGCTCGAACCAGCGAAAGTCCGGTCGCCAAATCCATTACCCCTGCGGCATAGAGCGCTGAATACTCGCCCAGACTGTGCCCGGCCACAACAGCCGGGGTTACACCGCGGCTTTTTAAGAACTCAAAAGCGATGACGCTGCATGTGAACAGCCCCGGCTGTGCATGGTGCGTTTTTTTCAATTCTTCCTCGGGGCCGTCGAAACAGATGCGGCTGAGCGGGAATCCGAGAACGGCATCGGCACGATCGAACAGGGCGCGGCCGATTTCGGTCTGGTCATACCAGTCGCGCCCCATGCCGACAAACTGGGAACCTTGGCCGGGAAATAGACATGCAATTCGAGGTTGGTGGTTTTCCATAGGCTCTCCTTTTGGGGAAAGGGGGATGATGGCGGACATTAGGGACAAGGTGGACAATGAAAAGGGCAGCCGAAAAAGTCGGAATCGGGCGGCCCACGGCGATTGTCCGGATTATTTCCCTTCGTGGAGTTTTTCCAGAATGTGTTTGTTAACTTCCAGACGTGCGCTTTCGCCGGCCACGCGGATCGCGTTGGTAATCGCCTTGGCATTGGACTTGCCGTGGCAGATAATGCAAACGCCGTTCAACCCAAGGAGCGGTGCGCCGCCGTATTCCGCATAGTCAATGCGCCGTCGAAAGTTTCGCAACACAGGCTTCATGGCCAAGGCGCCGAGAGCAGCGAGGACGTTTTTCGACACTTCGCCCTTGATTGCCGTTATGATCCATTCGGCCAGTGCTTCGGCAAACTTCAGGATGATGTTGCCGACAAAGCCGTCGCAGACCATGACATTGAACTGGCCGCCGACCAAATCGCGCCCTTCGGCATTGCCTCCGAAATTCAATCGCGAGCGGCGGAGCATCTGCGCGGTTTCGAGCGTCACGTCGTTGCCTTTCGTGGCCTCTTCGCCGATATTCAGCAATCCGATGCAGGGGCGCTCGGTCTTCATTACGTGCTCGGCAAAAGCCGCGCCCATGACTGCAAACTGATATAAATGAATGGGCTTGCAGTTGACCGTCGCACCGACATCGAGCAGAACGCTGGGAGTTTCGCGCGCCGGAATCGCCCACGCGATGGCCGGCCGGCGGATGCCCGGCAACGCCCGCCATGTCATAATGGCCGCGGCGACCGTGGCGCCTGTGTGGCCGGCGGATACCACGCAATCGGCCTCGCCGGCTTTCACCAGTTGCATCGCCACGGCGATTGAAGAGTCGGTTTTCTTCAACGATTCCTTGGCGCGCTCGTGCATGCCCACCACTTGCGTGGCGTGGACAACCCGGATGCGGCGATTCCGAACATTGCGGCGGGACAGCATCGGTTCGAGGATATGGCGGTCGCCGACTAACAGAATGTCATGGTCGGTGCGATCTAGCGCCGCCAATGCCCCTTCCACCATAATGTCGGGACCGCGGTCGCTTCCCATGGCATCGAGAGCGATTCTCACGGAATCTCCTTCTGTCGCGTGCAAATAGCGCCTTCTGCAGACGCAGAACCGGAACTGCGAAAGGAACGTTGGCCGGAACCCTTCGGACGGTCAAGGGAAAAACTGGCGGGCAATTCCGGCTGGTTATTCCCCGTGGGAATCTTGCTCTCGCCAGCAATCTGTTGCGTTTATAAAGGCATCGAACATGATTTCCGCCACGCCCTCAGGGATGTGCAAGATCGCGGGGTCGCCATAGTTGAACACGATCAGTCCGCCGGCGGGCGTGCTCCAGTGGCGAACCAGTTGGCGGGCTTCTTCGCGCACCTCGCTTTCGATGCCGCGCGGCAATGTCGTCTGAATATCCACGGTGGTCAGGAAGCAGACTTTGCCGCGAAATTGCTCCCCGAACGTTTCCAGACCGTAGGTGCGCGGCTGCTGCAAGTTGAGCACGTCCACTCCCAGTTCGATCAGCCGCGGGACAAAGGCATTGACCTTGCCGCAGCTGTGGAAAAAGACATGCCAACCGGCGCGATGAATCGCCTCGAACAATCGCGCATAGCGCGCCGCAAAATGGCGATCGAACAACTCCAAGCTGATAAATGTTCCCTGCTGCGTCCCCCAATCGTCGGTAAGAAATATCCCGTGCACGCGATCGCCGAATCTCCGGTTCAACTCGGCCAATTGCTCGATTTTGAATTCGAGGATCAGGTCGAGAAGACGCTCGATGCGCTTGGGGGCGGCGTAGAAGTCATTCATCGTTTCGGCAAAACCGCGCAGCATGTGCAGCCGCTCGATCAGGTTGAAATGCGCGGTCACGACCACATAGCGATCGCCAGCCTGTTGCAGCATAGGTTCGATCCGATCGAAGTAGAACGGATTGCGCGGACGAGGCGGGTGATAACGCGCGAAAGCGGCCCAGTCGGCCAGCGGATGGGCCACAACCTGCCCCATACTTTTTGCATCGGTGCGTTCCCAAAGGCAACCCCAGTCATCAAGTCCGGGGTGGTCGAAAAACCAGCCGGCCTGCGCGCGGTCCATCTCCCAGATGTCCCAGACATCGTCCGGCGCAGCGGACGTGGCATGCTGCCAGAAAGGCAAGCGCGGTGGCGAGCCGAATTCAATGGCACGGCGCACGATTTCGCGCGAGTGCATGACTTTTTCCCTTTGCCGGATGGAAGAAAGCCGGCCGCCAAGAATGCACCGAGTGTGTGAAATCACGCCTGCCCTGTCGAGGGTTTTGTTCGCGCAAGCGCCTTTGGCGGGAGAAAAGCCTTGCGCGAGCCCGTACCTTTGCGCAGGGTGTCTCAAACCGGAACGGGTGCTGACGCGCATCAAATAAAACGGAAAACCACTTTCGGGGAGCAAAACCATGGATCGGAAGACTTTCCTCTGGAGCAGTCTGGGGCTGGTGGCCACGCGGCATTGGTCATGGGCGGACGATTTGCCGAAAGACATTAAAACTACGCGTATTGTCGGATTCGATCTGCCAACGGTACGCTCGAAATTCGCGGGCAAAAACGCAAAACGCGACGACCACGGCGACCGCGCCAGCGACCGCATGGTACGGCTCTATACCAATGCGGGCATCGAAGGACTGGGCAACTGCCGCGCCGATGAAAAAGCGCTCGCGCTGCTTCTGGAAAAAAATCCGTTCGACTACTACCGGTCTGGCGAACGTCGGATGACCGGACCTCTGGGCGCGGGCACCATGCCGCTTTGGGACCTTGCAGGCAAGGCTCTCAACAAGCCGGTCTATCAATTGCTCGGTGGCGCGGGACCTGAACGCGTCCCGGTCTATGACGGCTCCATTTACTTTGCCGATTTATTGCCGCAATATGCATCGCGCTGGGCCGACCGCTTCAAAGAGGAAATTGACATGGGGCTGAAGCGGGGACATCGCGCGTTCAAAGTCAAGATCGGCCGCGGCAACAAATGGATGCCGCGCACCGAAGGCGACGCTCGCGATGTCGAGGTGCTGAAGATCATTCGGCAGCATGGCGGCCCCGACATCGTCATCGGTGCCGACGCCAACGACGGCTATGACTTGGAGCGAACCAAAGTTTTGCTCGAACGCCACAATGACGCGCTCAATTTGGCATGGCTCGAAGAGATGTTTCCCGAGGATGTGGCCAAGTATCTCGATCTCAAACAGTTTATCGGCACACATGGGTGGAAGACGCTCATCGCCGACGGCGAAACTCAGAGCGACCTCGAGGCCTATGCACCGTTCATTGCGGCCAAGGCCGTGGACATTTTTCAGGGCGACATGAACCGCTTCGGATTTGAGGGTATTCTGGCCGAAGCGGAAATGGCACGCGCCCAAGGGCTGCTGGTCGCACCGCACAATTGGGGCTCGCACGTCGGCTTTTACATGCAACTGCACGTCGGTCGCGCCATTACCAATTTCTATCGCGCCGAACACGACCCCCTTTCAACCGATGTGTTGGTTGCCGACGGCTACGAAGTGAAAGACGGCACATGCAGCGTACCCGACGCGCCCGGATTCGGACTGAGGCTGGATGAAGCGAAGTTCGCTTCCGGCGTCAAGGTTCGGTTTGATTTGAAGGCATAAGGTTCGTTTTACCGTTGGCGGAAAGCCGGGCCGGCTTCTTGCGAACCAGACACTCGCCACAGCGCGTCAATAGGCTTCTTTGCTGTCGCGGATGATGTAGCCGTACGAAATCGTCCCGTTCGTGGGATCGTAAATCAAATCCGGATAGCCCATATACTGGCTGGTGCTGGGGAGCCGTGCGGGCACGCGCACGATTTGTTTCCCGCGCGTGTCGGGTGTGTAATCGTAGCTCGGTCCAAGGCTGTGGGCGATCCACGTCGCCCCCTGCATATACGCCGACACATAGACAGCGGCCATTGCCCTGCCCTGCAGCGTGGCGTCCCGAATGCTGTTGTAGGCAAACAGCCGGGCCGCATAATCGTTGGTCGTGCGGTTGCCGGTGTGGGCAATCAGGTTTTGGCGGGAAAAGACATCGAGCGGCGGCGCGGTCATGTAAGCGACCGGCGTGGTCATCCGCACATAGACCATAATCATGCCCAAGTCTTCGCTGAGGCCAAAATGGGCGGGCTGCCATTGCGCTGATTCCCAGAAGCCAATCGGCGTGACGCCCCAATCCACCGTATAGGCTTCGACCGCCGTGGCGATGTTACGCAGGTCCGACTTGACACGGGACACTTTCGACCGCGTCTGCGCTTCGAGAAAATTAGGTATGGCGATAGCCGCCAAAATGGCGATGATTGCCACAACGATCAAAAGCTCGATGAGGGTGAATCCTTTTCGTTTCATGGTGATGCTCCTTTCGTGGTGGAGTTCTCCTTTTCCTCTGTTTTTACTGTTTCATAGTTTTTCCTTAGACGTCAATGAGAAATCCCACTTGGCTTATTTCTAGGGCGCATCTGCCGAAATCGGGAGAAGGTCATTCGATTTGATGGACGCTTTCGACTGCGGCAGCCATGCCGGCGCTTTCTTATGTGCCAAATTCAACCCCGCTAAACGTCGGTTCTTTCCTCAGCGCCGACGTTTTGTCTGACGAGGGGCGATTTCAGCAAAGCGGCAGCATGGCTGCACGCACTCCAAAGCTCTGGGCGCTGTGCGGGAGGAAGAACCGTTCGCAATTCCAAGCTTGCAACTGCCGGTGCGACGTTTCTTATTCATCCCAGTGTTTTGGCGGGTCGGCGACCTGCCCTACTTCCATTGGGAGAATGATTCCATGCCGGATGTTGTGATCGTCGGATCGGTTGCATTTGACACCATCGAGGCGCCTGCGGGCGGGGCCGAGCGGGTGCTGGGAGGCGCGGCGACCTATGCTTCGCTGGCCGCGTCCTACTTTGCGCCCGCCGGCGTCGTTGGCGTGGTCGGCGGCGACTTCGGCGAGAAGCCCATCGCCCTGCTTCGCAAGCGCGGTGTGGACCTCGAAGGTCTCGAAATCATCCCTGACGGCAAGACATTTTTCTGGCATGGGCGCTATGCGCCGAACCTCAACGACCGTACGACCCTCGAAACGCAGCTCAATGTCTTCGCCGACTTCAGGCCCAAGATTCCCGCATCCTATCAGCGCGCTCCATTTCTGCTGCTTGGCAACATCCATCCCGAACTGCAATTGAATGTGCTCGAACAGGTCAAGCGGCCCCGTCTCATTCTTTGCGACACAATGAATCTCTGGATTGAAACGGCCCTCGAGCCGCTTCGCCGCTTGCTCGGACGCATTGACATTCTCTGCGTCAACGACAGCGAGGCGCGGCAGCTTTCCGGCAAGGTCAGCATGCCGGCCGCCGCCGAATGGCTCATGGCGCAGGGCCCGCGCCGCATCATTGTCAAGCGTGGCGACCACGGCTGCTCGATGTATGGGCCAAAAGGATTCTTTTCCATTCCAGCGTGCTATGTCCCCAAACCCGTAGACCCGACCGGCGCAGGCGATACCTTCGCCGGCGGCTTTCTGGGCTATCTGGCTGCGTGCGGCCTCATCAACGAACAAACGTTACGGCAAGCGCTGGTGGTCGGTTCGGTCATGGCGTCGTTTTGCGTCGAGGGGTTCAGCGTCGAACGCCTGTTATGGCTCAAGACGGGCGAAGTGGCCGCGCGCTGCCGCGAACTCTACCGGGCGACGCAATTCGAGCCGGTGCGTTTTCGCATGCCGAAGTCTTGAGCCGTTGATTTCTTTGCAGGGCCCGCAGATTCGCAACAATGCGGTCGTTGGTTTCCGTATGCATCGGTGGAAATCTGGGGCTATTGAACCCTTGCCCATCCATCAAGTTCTCTTTGTGGTTTTTGCTTATTGCTTTGCGCAAATATGAGAAATCTGCGGATGCTCGGATGGCAACCTTTCCATGATGCAACGCGCTGCCATACTGGCGTTCTATAATCCGGGCAACATCGGTGCGCGTTACGCCGCCGCGGCGCTCGATGCCGCCGGCGTTGAAACTCATTTCATCGCCGTCAAGCAGTTCTACACCGACCCGTGGGTGCGGCGCGACGACCTTGAGACGATCCGCCGTGTCGAGGCCGATCCGCTGAAAAAAGTCCGCTTCACCTTCCCCGGCTGGTATGCCTACGCACCCTACCCGATGCCGATTACGGACAGGGAGAAGTTACTCCTTGCCGAGTTCTTGCGCTCGCGCCAGTTCGATGTCATCGGCCTTTCGCTTTATACGGTGAACTTCGATCTGGCGCGCGACGTAACGCTCTGGCTGCGGCGCGAAGTCCCCGGCGCGGCAATTCTCTGGGGCGGCATCCATCCCACGCTCAAGCCCGAAGAGTGCATCCAATATGCGGACATCGTCTGTGTCGGCGAGGGTGAAAAGCCGCTGGATGCCCTGGCCCGCCAATGGGACGCATGGCGGCGCGGCGACGACTTGCACATCGAGGGCTTGTGGTTCCGCCGGGGCGACGCGGTTATCGAAAATCCGCGGCCGCCGCTTATGACCGACCTCGACTCACTCCCGATGCCGTTTTACGGCAAGCGCGACTGGCTGCTGGACAACGACGCGCTCGATGACCGGTGGCTTCTGGACGCCGAGCACCTGTCGCGCGGCACAAATCTGGTTGTCCTGACCGAGCGCGGCTGCCCGTACGCGTGCACATTCTGCGTGTATAGTGTGCTGCACGGCCTGTATCCGGGGCAGCCGCGGTTCCGGCGGCGGTCGGTCGAAAACGTCCTTGCCGAAGTTGAAGACCGCGTGCATCGGCTTGGCCTGCGCCACATTATTTTTCACGACGAAATTTTGGGCATGCAGAAGGAATGGGTGCGCGAGTTTGCGACCAAATTCAAGGAGCGCTTCCGGCCGCTCGGCGTCACCTTCACCGGCTACGTCCATCCGCTGACCACCGACGAGGAGTCGCTGCGCCTGCTGGCCGAGGCCGGTCTGACGCGTACGGGGATCGGCCTGCAATCGGGCAGCGCATACACGTCGCGCACACTGTACCGCCGCCATCACAATCCCGAAAAGACCATCCAACTTTCGCGCTGGCTGCAAAAATACAAAATCCCCGACATCCAGATTGACCTGCTGGTGGACAACCCCTACGAGCGCGAGGAGCACTTGCGCGAAACGCTCGATTTGCTTTTGCAACTAGAGCCGCCGTTCGATGTGGCATGCATCGGATTGGTGATCTACAAGGAGTGCAAGCTGTCCGAGTTGCCGCCACCCGATTTTCCCTACGACGAAAAAATGCACCTCTTCTACAAGATGCTGTTTTTCCTCAACGGCATTGCCGATTTGGATCGAAAGACGATTCGCGCGTGGAGCGAAGATCGCTATTTGCGCGAGCATCCCGAGCGGCTCGAAGAAATCGCCATTTCCTTGTGGGACATCTATCGGAAGAAAAAGAAGGCTGAGCGGGAGTTGGAGGCGTTGCGCGCCGCTCAAGCGTGTATACAGCCGCCCTCTGTTCCCGCGCCGCCCGCCTCGCCTGTTCGACAATTGCTCCGCCGCATCAAGCGCAAAGCCAAACATTTTTTGGACGGTGGCCGGACCGGAGAAGGAAAATGAACTGCGCGGGCAAACTCTATGTGCTTATTCCTCTCCTGTGCTTTGGAGCAAAGGAGGCTATTGGAATGTCGGCCCCGAAAAAGGTTCGCGTCGCCATGTGCCAAGTGCTGACGGTGGACAGCGACCGCGAGGGCAACTTCGCCCGCATCGAAAAGGCGCTGGCCGAAGCCAAACAAGGCGGCGCGCAAATCGCCTGCCTCCCCGAAAGCGCCGTGCTGGGCTGGGAAAACCCCGATGCCCATCGGCTTGCCCATCCCATTCAGGGAAAAGACGCCGAGCGGTTTCAGCAACTGGCCCGCCGCTTCGATATGATGCTGTGCGCAGGTCTCGACGAAAAGGACGGCGACCGCCTCTACGGAGCCGTTATCCTGATTGACCGCGTGGGCCGCATTCTTCTCAAGCACCGCAAGATCAACGTCCTGCCCGAACTTATGACGCCGCCCTACAGCACCGGCAAGGCCGAGGATATTCGAACTACTGAGACGGAGTTTGGACGGATCGGCCTGCTCATCTGCGCCGACACCTTTACGCAAAAGCATCTCGAAATCATGCGCGATCTCAAACCCGACCTCGTTCTTGTTCCCTACGGCTGGGTGGCGCAGAACAAGGACTGGCCCGGGCACGGAGACAAACTGCGCGACGTGGTGGCCAAAGCCGCCGCGATTATCGGCGCACCGGTGGTCGGCACCGACAACATCGGCACGATGACTCACGGCCCATGGGCCGGTCGCACCTACGGCGGCCAGAGTGTGGCGTGCGATGCCAATGGCAACGTGATCGCTCGCGGCAAAGACCGCGCCGAACAGGTGCTGGTTTTCGATGTGCCGCTTGGGCGGCGGCAGTCGGCGGCTGCGCAAGAATAGTCCTTGATTTTCCATCGAGCGGGTTTCTATCTCCATCCGGCGGATTCAGTTGCCGGCATTCCAGATTTCGAGGAGGAAATGAACATGTTTCGGAAGCAAGGTTTCCGGCTGGGACTCTGTTTGATCGTGCTGGCTGCGCTTTCCGCGCGCGCCGAAGTCAGGTTGCCTCATCTTCTCTCCGACGGCATGGTCTTGCAGCAAGGTGCGCCGATTCGTATCTGGGGATGGGCTGACGAGGGCGAACAGGTGGCCGTGCAGTTCCTCAATCAGACTGACACCACCATCGCCAGCCGCGGCAAATGGATGATCACCCTCCAGCCCGTCAAAGCCGGTGGGCCGTATGAACTGACGGTCTATGGCAAGAACACCCCCAAGCCGATTGTGATCAAAGACGTTTACGTGGGCGAAGTGTGGGTTTGCAGCGGCCAGTCAAATATGCAATGGGCCTTGTCGCAGGTGGAAAACGCCGAGCAGCATATTGCGGCGGCCAAGAATCCCAATCTGCATCTGTTCTATGTCCCGCGGGTCAAATCCGATGTGCCGCTCGACGATACCAGCGCCACGTGGAAAGTCTGCACACCGGAGTCGGCCCGCGATTTCAGCGCCGTGGCGTACTTCTTCGGGCGCGACCTGCAAAAGGCGCTGGGCGTACCGGTCGGCCTGATCCACACCTGTTGGGGCGGCTCGCCTGCTGAAGTCTGGTGCAAGGAATCCGTCCTTGCCTCCAACCCGCTTCTCAAACCCATCCTCGACAACTACGCCGCCGCTCAGGCCAACTATGAAAAGGCAAAGGCCGCCTACGATGCCGCAAAAAGCAAGGCGAAAAAAGATGGCAAGCCCGCCGCCCAGCCGCCCCGCGCGCCGTGGAAACCCTGCGAACTCTACAACGGCATGATTGCTCCGCTTCTCCCCTACTCCATCAAAGGCGCCATCTGGTATCAGGGCGAATCGAACGCCGGCCGCGCGCAGGAATACCGCGTGCTGTTCCCTGCGATGATTCAGAACTGGCGGCGCGATTGGAATTGCGGCGAATTCCCCTTTCTCGCCGTCCAACTCGCCCCCTTCATGGCGGTCAAGGATCAGCCGTCCGAAAGCAACTGGGCCGAACTGCGCGAAGCGCAGTTCCTCGCCACCAAAGTCCTGCCCAACGTTGGACTCGCAGTCATCACCGATGTGGGCGACCCCAACGACATTCATCCAAAGAAAAAGGAACCGGTCGGCGCGCGGCTGGCGCTGGCAGCCCGCGGGATTGCATACGGTGAAAAAATCGAATACTCCGGCCCGGTGTTCAAGTCGCTGCGGGCCAGCGGCAACCGGCTCGTTCTCTCGTTCGATCACGTCGGCAAGGGACTCGAATCGCGCGGCGGCCCGCTCAAGGGGTTTGCTATCGCCGGCGAAGACGGCAAGTGGGTTTGGGCCGATGCCGAAATCAAAGGCAAAACCGTTGTCGTCTCGGCCGCCGGAGTCGCCAAGCCCGTTGCGGTCCGCTACGGCTGGGCCGACTGCCCCGTCGTCAACCTGTGGAACAAAGACGGCCTGCCCGCCTGCCCCTTTCAGGCGCGCCTGACCGCCGGCGAAGATACCGTCATGGGCATGTATCAGGGCACCTTCACGCCGCACAAGGGCGGAGCATCGCTGGCCACGGCCAAAGTGGTTGCCGAGGGCAATCGCAACTATCGCGTTGTGCTCGAGGTGATGCCCGACGGCGATGCAAAGCCTCTGTCGGTCGAATTGCGCGGACGGATTCCGAGCCGGCTTCTCGCGCTGATTCGCGGCAGCACTCTGCGGCTCGCTTCCAAAGACCGGAAGTGGACCGGCGCGCTATGTGGCAACGTGCTCAAAGTCCGCGGCGAAGGCGGTGAGGCTGGATGGTTCTCGCTCTACCGCCTCGAACCGAAATCGCCGACCGAAGGGGCAAAACCCCCGCAAGGCGCGGTGGTTCTGCTGCCCTATGAACCGGGGAAGCCCACCAATCTTGACGAATGGACAAACAAGAGCTGGAAGATTCTGCCCGACGGCAGCGTGGAAGTATTTAAGGGCGAAAACCGCACACTGCGGCTGTTCGGCGATTGCCAACTCCACGTCGAGTTCATGACGCCCTACGAGCCGCTTGGACGCGGCCAAGGACGCGGCAACAGCGGTGTGTATTTGCAAAACTTGTATGAGGTGCAGGTGCTCGATTCCTTCGGCCTGCCGTCCAAGGACAACGAGTGCGGCGGCCTTTACAGTATCTCGGCACCCAAAATGATCGCCAGCTTTCCGCCCTTGCGCTGGCAAACATACGACATAACGTTCCGCGCGCCGCGGTTTAATGCCGACGGCTCGGTCGGGCAATATCCGCGCATCACTGTCGTTCACAACGGAATCGAAATCCAGAAGGACGTCGAGCTCAAGCGCGACACCGAGAACCGCAAAAAGGCGCCGGTGGCCAAAGGTCCAATCAAACTCCAAGACCACGGCCATCCTGTGCGGTATCGCAACATGTGGCTGGTGGAGTTGAAAGAAGCCCCCGCGCAGCCGCGCTAGTCGCGCCGACAGTGCTTTGTACGTTCACAGCCGCAATATTGTCTTGCGGCTCGTCTTCCCACTTCAGTGGGGCGACTTTGGGCGCCGGCTATGCGCAAAAAGCCCCTGCTAAGGTGCGGAAGAATACAACAAAGTGTGGTTTAAACTCCATGATGTTTCTCTTATATTCGACTTATGTGACCATTCTGCCTTTGAGAAGGAGATTCATTGGCGGCCGCAGAACAGAGCAGGGGGAGAATTCGCGCACTGGTTTTGGAAAAAACTTGCAACAACAACACGATAACTGAAACGACAGATGAACACAGATACAAACCGATAACGCCAACGGAGGAAATCCCATGAACCGGCGCGATGTGTTGAAAATGGCAGGCGGGATTGCGGGTTCGGCTTTTCTGCAGCGGGCGGGATTTGCCACCCAACCGGCCGCCGTCCGGCCCAACTTTGTCTTCATTCTCGCCGACGATCTGGGCTGGACCGATCTCGGATGCTTCGGCAGCGATTTGCACAAAACGCCGCACTTAGACCGGCTCGCGGCGCAGGGCATGCGCTTCACCTCAGCCTATGCCGCCGGCCCGGTCTGCTCGCCGACACGCGCCTCGATCATGACGGGCAAAAGTCCGGCGCGCCTGCACATAACCATTTGGTATGAGGGAACAAAGCGGCCCACGTCGCCGAGGACGAAACTTCTGCCGCCCGAAGCCGTCGCCGACATGCCTTTGGAGGAGGTAACTATCGCCGAGGTGCTCAAGCAGGCCGGCTATTTCACCGCCCATGTCGGCAAGTGGCATTTGGGCAGTGCGGCGTATTATCCCGAAACGCAGGGATTCGATGTTAATATTGGCGGGACATTTTGGGGCGCACCGGCGACTTTCTTCTATCCCTACAGCGGTCTGGTATCCAACAAAGAGTTCCGCTATGTGCCGCACTTGGAGTGGGGAAAACCGGGCGAGTACCTGACCGACCGCCTAACCGACGAGGCCCTTAAGATTCTTGACAGGGTAAAAGACCAGCCGTTCTTCCTCCACCTCTGCCACCACGCCGTTCATACGCCCATCGAAGCCAAGGCTGAGGCGGTTGAGCGATACAAGGCAAAGATCAAGTCTGACATGCATCACAAAAATGAAACATACGCTGCGATGGTCGAAAGCCTCGATGAGAGCGTCGGGCGTGTGATGGCAAAATTGGATGAGCTGGGCGTGGCCGACCGCACGATCGTTGTGTTTTTCTCCGACAACGGCGGCTACATCAACGAGTATCAAAAGCGCCCGGTAACCGACAACACGCCGCTGCGTTCGGGCAAAGGCTCGCTCTATGAGGGCGGCATCCGTGTGCCGATGATCGTGCGCTGGCCGGCGCGCATCAAGCCGGGTGGTGAATGCGCACAGCCGGTGAGTTCGATTGATTTCTATCCAACGTTTCTCGAAGCGGCGGGGCTGACGGGCGACCCACAACATAATGCCGGAGTGGACGGCGTGAGTCTGATGCCGCTTTTAGAAAATCCGAATGCGGTCCTACCGCGTGATACCCTCTATTGGCATTATCCACATTATTACACCACAACTACACCGGCGAGTGCCATCCGGCAGGGCGACTGGAAATTGATTCAATACTACGAGGACAACCGCGTGGAGCTGTATGACCTGAAAAACGACCTTGGCGAGAAAAATGATTTGGCCGCCAAAATGCCGGAGCGGGCGGCGGATTTGCGTGACCGGCTGCGCCAGTGGCTGCAATCGGTCCATGCGCAATTCCCCGAACCCAACCCCAATGCTGCACCGGCGCCGAAGAAAAAAACCGGGAAAAAATAAGCGAGAGGACAAATACCAAACGGAATAGGCCTGCAAAAAGGCGCTGTCGTTTGATGCCGATGTAGAAACCCCTCGAACGACAGATTCACGCAAAATCACATGGAGATTAAAGGCCTGTTTGTCATAATCTGCGGAATCCGCGGACTGTCTTGGAATATCTTGCCGCAAGCGGCCTGCTGAAGTGTGAACGATAGGCAGCACCTGAAATGAAAACTCGGTATGTTGTGCATTTTCTTTTCAACGAATTGGATTGGGAAGGTCGGGTAAAGGATTATGCAGAATTGGGATCGTAGCCGATGCAAAGCAGCTATTGATTGTGCCCTCAATGCGTCGAAGAGCGACGCAATGGTTGTGCGATTGCATACGGTCGAGGAAGCTGCGACGCGATACGCCAACAGCGAGATTACCCAAAACGCTGTGGCCGCCGATGCGGAACTCGAGGTCGAGGCGGCCTTTGGCTCGCAGACGGGACAGTGTTCAACCAACCGCCTCGACTACGATTCGATCGCAGAATGTGTCCGGCGTGCAGAAGCCATCGCGCGCGTCAGTCCTCCGGACCCCGAATACATGCCGCCGGTCGAACCGATGGACGGGCCGCTTGGCGGCGGGCGCACGTTTCCGCTGCCTGCGCCCGATCAGTGCGCCGAGGCCGTCGCCCGCGCTGTGGCTCTGGCCGAACGCGCCGAAATGACCGGAGCGGGTTCGTTCACGGTGCGGACGCGCGCGACGGCAGTCGGCAATTCGGCCGGATTGTTTGCTCACTATGAAGAGACCGAGGCCCTTGCGGCGTTTTCGGCCACGGCCTCCGACAGTGTCGGGTGGGCACATGCGCGGGCGTTCGATCCGGCAGCGCTGGATTTGGAAGCCGTGGCGCGGCGGGCAATCGAGAAAGCGGCGGCGGGGCGGTCGCCACGCGAACTCGAACCGGGCTGCTACGAAGTGGTGCTCGAAGCAGCGGCAGTGGCCGAACTGCTCGCGTTTTTCTTCTACTACCAGATGGACGCAAAGGCCGGCGACGAAGGGCGGACGTTCCTTTCGGGCAAGCGCGGGAAGGCAATCGCGCAGCCGGCGGTAACCATTTACAGCGATCCGGCATCGTCCGACTGTCCATCCCGTCCGTTTACCGACGAAGGCCTGCCGCTTCGGCGGTGGGACTGGATTCGAGAGGGGGTTCTCACGAACCTGATTTTATCCCGCTACTGGGCCAAGAAAAGCGGTCTGGTGCCGACGGGAATACCGACAAACATTTTGATGGAGGGCGGCTGCGCAACGATGGACGACATGGTCGCGGCGACCCGCAGGGGATTGCTGGTCACGCGCTTCTGGTATGTTCGCGCCGTCGAGCCCATGCGCGATCTCTACACCGGTATGACACGCGACGGATTGTTCCTGATCGAGGACGGGCGCGTTGCCGCTCCGGTCAAGAACCTGCGATTCAACGAAAGTGCGGCGCAATTGCTCAATCGCGTCGAGTTGATCGGCCGGCCGCAGCTGACCGGAACCATGCTCCGAATGTGGGTGCCGCCGGTAAAAGCCTCGGCGTTTCAATTCACCAGTGCAACGCAGTTTTGAGAAAAGAAAGACTTCGAGACCTGCCTTCATCCGGCCCGCTTTGCGCTTTTCATCCGTTCATTCCCTACCGGCCAGCGCGCGCAAGCGCTGCGCCAGCCCTGTGTAACGGCGCTGCGTCTTGTCGTTGCGGACCGACATGCCGAGAGCCTGCTTGGTGCCAACAATACAGACAAGGCGGCGCGCGCGCGTCACGCCCGTATACAGCAAGTTCCGCTGCAGCATGATATAATGCTGCGGATGAACGGGCATGACGACCGCCGGATATTCGCTGCCCTGCGACTTGTGGACAGAGATGGCGTAGCTGAGCTGCAATTCATCCAGCTCGCTGTAATCATACTCGACGGTACGGCCGTCGAAATTGACTCGGACGGTTTGGCGCTCGCGGTCGAGACTGATGATCCGCCCGATGTCGCCGTTGAACACATCCTTGTCGTAGTTGTTGCGGACCTGCATGACCTTGTCGCCGACTTTCAGTTTCTTGGCGCCGATAAGAATGTGCTGGGGGGATGGATTGAGCAGTTCCTGCAACTCGGCGTTGAGATGGGTGGTGCCGAGCAAGCCGCGGTGCATGGGCGTGATGACCTGCACGTCGGCGATGGGATCGAGTCCGAATCGCGCCGGGATGCGGTTCTTGACCATTTCCTTGATGACCTCGACCGCCTGTTCGGGGTCTTTGCGTTCGATGAAGTAGAAGTCGCCGGCGCCATGGCTGTCGGGTCCGCTCAGCGCGGGAAACTCGCCCTGATTGATGCGATGGGCGTTGGTGACAATTCGGCTGCGCTGTGCTTGCCGAAAAACCTCCGTCAACCGCACAACCGGAATGACGCCCGACTCGATCATGTCGCCGAGAAAATTGCCCGGCCCGACCGACGGTAGTTGATCAGCATCGCCGACAAACACAATTGAGGTGGTCGGGCGGACGGCCCGAAGAAAATGATAGGCAAGAGGGACATCCATCATCGAGCATTCATCCACAATGACAAGATCGGCGCGCAGCGGATGTTCTTCGTTCATATAGAAGCCCCCGCGGTCGGGCTGATATTTCAGCAGACGGTGGAGCGTGGCGGCATCCATGCGGGTGGTTTCGGACAGGCGGTTGGCGGCGCGGCCGGTGGGAGCGGCCAGAAGAATGCCCAGTCCGCGCGAGCGCAGGATTTCGATGATCCCGCGCACGAGGGTTGTTTTCCCCGTGCCCGGGCCGCCCGTGATGATCAGCACGCCACCGCGAAGCGCTTGGGTGAGCGCCTCGCGCTGCAGCGGGGCGAAGGTAAAGTGAAAGCGCTTTTCAAATTGCTCGATTTCGCCGGCAATGTGGATTTGGGGATACGGCTTGGGCGATGCGGCAAGGGAAACCAGCATTTGCGCAACGGCCGTCTCAAACCGCCACATCCAGTCGAGATAGCATGCCTTGGTGCCGTCGGGCAGACTCTCCAGATGCAACTGCTGATTTTCGTGAAGCCTGCGCAGGGCCGGATTGATGCGGTCGGGACCAACGCCGAGGATGTCAGTGGCGCGGGTGAGAAACTCCTCGTAGGGGCAGAACGCGTGACCGTCTTCGGTCATTTCCTGCAGGATATGAACCAGGCCCGCCTCGATGCGTTGCGACGACTCGCGCGCAATGCCGAGTTTGCCGGCCACCGCGTCGGCGGTCTTGAACCCGATGCCCTGCACGTCGAGGGCGACCTGATAGGGATTGCGCGTGAGCGTGGTAAGCGCCTCGTGACCATACTGCTTGAAGATGCGGCGCGTAAATGTGAGCGAGATGCCGTGTTCCTGGCAAAACAGGGCCAGATTGCGTATGGCGCGCTGCTCCTGCCAAGCGCGTGTAATCATTTCGATGCGCTTGGGGCCGAGGCCCGGAACTTCCCGCAGCCGCTGGGGCGTTTCTTCGAGAACCTTGAGCGTTTCGAGACCGAACTTCTTGACGATGCGGCCGGCATAGTGCTCGCCAATGCCTTTGATCAGACCGGAGCCGAGATACTTTTCGATCCCTTTGAGCGTAACAGGGACGCGGGGCGAAAAGCCTTCGACGGTGAACTGGCGGCCAAATTTCCGGCTCACCGTCCAACGCCCGCGCAGTTCGAGCGTTTCGCCGATGTTGGCCCCGACAAGGTTGCCGACAATGGTCACCGGTTTGGCTTCGCCTTCGACCACCAGCCGCGCCACCGTGTAGAAATTTTCCGGATTGAAATAGGTCACCCGCTCAAGGATGCCCACCAAAGTCTCGGCCGGCGGCGAACCGGCGGCCGATGGCGCTGAAGCCGCGGGCGTTGGGGCGGCAGGAGCAGCTGCGAGCGGAAGATCGGGGAACGATTGTTTCGTCGGCGAACTCATGGGCGCGCAGTCTATCGCGGCAATTGAACGGTTCAAGGAGTTTTCACAGCGCAGACGCGGGGAACTTCTGACCTCTTGCAAGAATCGGATTTTAGATGGCCGCATGGCGAGCGGCCCTCTATGGGACTGCGTGCAGCCATGCTGCCGCTTTGCTGAAATCGTCCGTTGTCAGGCAAAGCGTCGGCGCTGCGGAAAGAACCGACGCGTGGCGTGTTTGATCTTGGCACAGAAGAAAGCGGCAGCATGGCTGCCGCAGTCCAAAGCGGACGCTGATTTGCGTGGAATGACAAGGGCGTAGCCTAAGGCCTTGTCCTTTTCACCCTTCCAGTCAAAATAAAGCCACAGCATGATCGAACGGCCTTCTCACGATTTCGGGAGAAGCTCTACGAGGCTCCATGGTCATTCATTTTGGTTGAATCCCCGCCGCCGTCTCGCCTACAGTCCGGTTTTCTGTCGGGGCAAACCTTGCGACGTTCGCCTCTATCCTATTCGGAGAAGTAAGTGCTGGTGGACTATACAATCGAACAACTGCGCGAGATTGTCGAACTGGCCAAGCGCAAGGAGTTTGATGCATTGGAGGAGCGGTGGCTGGAGCTGGCCGAATCGCCGCCCGCCAACCTTCGCTTCTACGACTCGATGGCCCGCGCGCTTCTGAAGAATGATGCCCGCGACCGTCTGACCGAACTGTTTCTCATCATGGCCTCGTCGCTGATTGAGCGGCAGAGGCCCGCCGAGGC
>JAOAGV010000022.1:0-33528 GCA_026415575.1 Candidatus Sumerlaeia bacterium | reverse complement strand
ATAAGAGACAGGGCTGTGGCCGTTATTCGCACTGCGTGGCGCTACGCTCCCGACCTCGGCAATCTCAGCGAGACCTGCATTCAGGCGTTGCGCGCCCTCTACGGCGACCGCCCGCATTTCACCACCTTTGTCAAGACCGCCCGGCTGGACCATCGCACGGATCTGTTTCGCGCCCTCGAACGGTTCGAGGAGTTTCTCAACTGCGATGTCGGCGAGGTGTTTGAACACAAAACCCTGGGCATCGGCGTGGTCGAGGAAATCGAACCCGATCAGCGGCGCGTGACCATTCGCTTTCCCAACAAGGCGCCCAAGGAGTTCACCTTCGAGGGCGTCCGTGAGTTTCTCACCAAGCACCCGCGCGGCAGTTTTCGCGCCGAACGTGCCCGAGATGCGGAAGGTCTGCGTCAGCGTTTGATGGAACAGCCGGCCGAGTTTGTCCGCTTTGTCCTGAAGGACTTTCCCGAAGGCCTTTCGCAAATTGACCTCCGGAACCTTTTGCTCGACGGCGTGTTAACACGCGAGCAATGGGACTCTTGGTGGGCGGCCAACCGCCGGGCCATCCAGCGCGACCCTTACATAGACTGGAACCGCGGCGCGCGCGGGTTGCTGCGCTTGCGCAGCGAGCCGAAGACCTACTACGAGGACGTCGCCGATCAGTTTCGCGAGAGCGACTCACCGGCGGCCCGCAGCGCGCTCATCAGCGAAATCGCCAAGCATATCAAGGATGAGCCGCCGCCCGAAGGATTTGCCGAAGGCCTGCTCCGCGTATTGCAGACTGAATTTGAGGCACTCGATGCGGGCAACGCGGCCGGACGCCTTTTGTGCATTTACGTTGCGCAAGATTTGGTGCGCGTCTTTCCCGCTTTGGCCCTGCCCACAGCCTTTGATGAAAAACAATGCATCGCCGGCTGCTCCGATCCGGTCGGAATGCTCGCTGCGCTGGGGGTTTTCGAGTATCAGTGCCGCGCCGTCGAAACGCTGGCGGCTCTCGACCGCGCGCGGGCGGTGGGCATTTGCGCGCAAACCATCCCTGTGGCCGGCCCGCGGTTTGCCCAGTGGCTCCTCGACCGCCTGATCGCCGAGGGCGAAATTGACGCCGTCTCGCGCGCCCTAGACCGTCTCCTGCGCTCGCCGGAGCGCTATCCGGAGATGTTCCTCTGGGCGGCCCGTGCGTTCTTCGACGACAAGTTCGCCGCGTTGACTCTCGACGTTACCGCACGCGACATTGTTCTCGAAATCGCCGACTACGTCCGGGATCTTCAGAATCAGGTGGACCACGGCGTGGCCAACGCCCCGACCTTGCGCGGCATCGTGCAAAAGCTGAAAAACTTCCTCGCCGAGGATCGCTACGCTGTGGTTCGCCTCGCCGTCACACCGCTCTCGGTGGCCGAAGCACGCGCCGTCTGCAAAGCCTTCGACGGCCACTCGGCCTTCCCCGACCACTACGTCGGCGCGTTGCGGCATGCCGTGCTCGAAGTGCATCCCGACCTCGACGAAGCCGCTCGGGCTGCGGCGGCCGATCTCGACGAATCGGTGCTCTATGTCACGCGCGAGTCGCTGGCCCGCCGCCAGCACGAACTTCAGCATTTGCGCACGGTCGAAATCCCCAAGAACAGCAAAGAAATTGGCGAGGCCGCCTCGCTGGGCGACCTCAGCGAAAACGCCGAATACGAAGCCGCCCGCCACCGCCAGCGCATCCTGTTCAAGCGCGCCGAAGAGCTGCAAAAGGAAATCGAGCGGGCGCGCCCGATGGACCCCTCGTGGGTCCTTACCGACCGCATCTGGCCGGGCACGCGCTTTCAGGTGCGAAATCTCCAGACCGGCGAAATCGAAACGTATCAGATCATGGGCGCTTGGGACAGCAAGCCTGAAGAAAACATCCTCAGCTATCTTACCCCCGCGGCTGCACAATTCCTTCGCAAACGCGTGGGCGAAAAGATTACGATTCAACGGCCCGGCGCCCCCTCCACCCAGTATGAAGTGCTCAAGATCGAGAACGCTTTGGCGGACAAAGCCGAACCCGCTGCGGAATCTTCGTTGGCGACCGAGGCGCAGAACTGAACCGCTGCCGGTCGTATGAGATTGCGTGGAGGGTTGGGTTCCACCCCAACCGCATCGGCCTCACCCCGCCGCTATTACGCTTGGCTCCAACCGCATCCGGTTTCGCTTCGTCACTTGTCCGACGATGGCTTTTTTCGCACGTAAGTAAGCGTCAACCCGCATTTCCATTCGGTTGTACTCAGCGTAACAGAATCAAGGGCGGGCGTATTGAACACCGCCTCCAGATAATCGGGCATCTCACCCGCCCGTTCGATGGTGTTGTGTGCGACAATGACGCCGCCCGCCTTCATCTGCGGCAACAGAACGTCCAGATAGCGTTTGTAGTCGCTCTTCCACGCGTCCAGAAACACAAAGTCCCACGGACCTTCTTTCGCCAGTTGCGGGATCGCTTTGAAGGCATCATCCTCGATGCTCGTAACGGTCTTTTCCAGACCGGCTTCGCGAATGTTCTCGCGGCATTCTTTGGCGCGGCCGGCGTCTATTTCGATTGTCCACAGATGGCCGCCGGTCTGTTCGAGCCCGCTTCCGATCCAGAGGGCTGAGTAACCGTAGGACGAGCCGAGTTCGAGCGCCTTTTGTGCGTGTGCTGCCTCGACGAGGATACGAAGGAGCCGGCCGTCGGTCGGCGGAACATTGAGTTTGTCCGGGGAGCCTTTTTCCAAACGCTCCAGCAAGGCCTTTCGGCGGGCAAGCACTGGGCTACGGGCGTCGGATGGTTGTGCGTTCGGCAGGGACAGTTTGGTTGCGGCCGAAATACAGAAAGCCAGCGCGGCCGTCAATACACACACCGCGGCGGCGGTCCAGTTGGTTCGATGCTTCATCATCCACGTTGCTCCTTTCATGAACATTGCAAAACTACCACACACATTGTGATTTTGCATTTCCAGTTTTCGACTTCAAACCCTTATGAGCGGCACATTGAAGTTGATGAACAGTTACTGTTTGCAGCGCTCATGGTTCTTCCGTCTCTACGGCTTTTCCCCTTGCCATAAAAACATAAAGGCACAAAGAAGAAGCCGACTGCATACTCCCGCGTCCGGCCGGTTCCTCTTTGTGCCTTCGAGTTTTTGGGGTCGGATGTGTTTCCGTTTTAGCGATAAAACTCCCAACGCGAGACGGAGGTCGCCGGCGAGAGGGCGCCGAGGTCCATGGTGTTATTGTTCTCATACGCTTCGGCCACCAAGTTGGTGGAATCGCACAGCCCGATCACGCGATAGGCACCGCGCGCCCACGCCGGAACATTAACTGTCGCCGAATACTCCCACGCAGCTCCTGCATCGAGAGCGGGAACTGCCACATCGTCCAACCAGACGGGGTCGGAGGATTTCCAAGCAGACTCCGAAAGATAGATGCGGATTTTGCATGCAGGAGAAGGCTTGTCACCGCGGTTGACAATTTGGACTGACAGGTTTGCCTTTTGCCCCTGCGTGCCGGCGACAAACGATACCGCTCCGCGCGGAATGACCAAATCCGGCCCTGTGAGAATGCGGAATCGTCCCGCGTTCAATACGTTGTTGTTCTCATTCCACTCAATCGTATTGTCCGTGCCATCGGCCACCACCAAAATACGGTATCCGGCTGGGTCCGTATCGAGAGGAGGAATGTCGTTGGAAATCGTTGCGCTGCCTGTCAGGACAATGGAATTGGCAGGGAACCCTTGCCCAATACCGTTGACGGGACCCAACCGCGGGACTATTTGCGAAAACCAAAGATAGTCGGAGCTATGGCGGTAGGGATAACGGGAAAGATACACGTCAACCCGTGTTCCTCCTGCCAAAGGATTTGTCGGAGCGGGGCGGTTTCCCAGATTGATCACTTCGATCGAATAGCTGGTTCCCCAACCTTTCATCCCCTCGGGGGGGCGAAAAGACACCGTGCCAATAACGAGGTCCGGCGCCGATACTTCAAACAATCCGCCGGATACTCTGTTGTTGCTCAAACGGCCGTCTGTTGCCGAAGTGGATACTTCCAAGACTATCATGTATAGGCCCGGAGGAAGAACGTTCTTGGGAACTTGATAAGCATTCTCGAAGGAGACGTTTTGCCCTGCCGCAAGAGGGCCTAATGCCAAGGCCGGTGTGAGAGGGACGCGAAATGGACCTGTTGCGGTGGGCGTGGTCAGAAACACTTGAGCCGTGCAATCCGGCGTGCCTGTGTTTCCTGCATTTCGCGCCGCCAACCGAACATACACCCAATCCATCGGTATGCCGTCGCTTGGGGTCACCGATACGGACAAAGCGACCACGTCCACACCGGCAACGGGCAACGGCTCGTTGAGAACTGTAAACGGGACCGGCGCAACAAATACGTTGTTCGCTTCGCCTTGGAACGGAACCGATTCGGGCAGTTCGCCGCGAACATCCGTTTGCGTGATTACATAGTAGGCGGCAGGCGGAGCGTTGGCGGGAATGACTCCTTGGAGAAAGTAATCGCGCGACTCGCCGGCTTCCATGCGAGGCAGGATCAATTGCGATGCCACCCAACGGTCTATTCCGCTCAGCAAGGTATCGGTGGAAATTCGAACCTCAACCCACGAGGGCCAGACCACCGGGCCGGGGCCCATATTCGTAACGCGCAGGGCGATGTTGATTGGGTCGCCGGGGCCGCCGGCAAAATTGCTCGGCATTCCAAACGCCACTAAATCCGGCCATTCCTCCACTACCACCGGAACCCGCACTCTTCCAATGGACACATAGTTGTTGCTTCCGGGTGCGTCGGGCACCCGAACGTTAATATCCACCCAGTTTTGCGTGCCGCGGTCAGGCGGGGCTTTGATATCTCCATAGGTCAGAAAAGTTATTGCATCCTGCCCTCCCGGCGGAACCACGCCAAACGCGTACCCCATCCACGTATGGTGAACTGGCGGCCAACTGGCCTCGAAATCCACGATATAAGCTGGATGGGCGGCATCGCCCCATTGATAGCTGGAGCTATTCAGAATCCTCAAATGCAATGTCATCGTCGAGGAACGATAGCAAGGCTCCATTGTGGCCGAAAGAATCCGTCCCAGTTGGCTAAAGCCCAGAGTCGGGGAGAGAAAGAGCGCCAAGACGCATACCGCCAGAGCGCGAGCACCCACAGTTCGCTGCCGTCTGCTTGAGAGAGTAGTCACCGCACTCTCCTCCTTTCGGGAATCGTGAAGAGTCAAGGTCTTTGGACTACAGACTCTTGACCAGAAACTTGACCATGAACTCTTGACTCCAGAGTCTTGACCAGAAACTCCAAAAAACAACGTTTTGCTTGTCATTGCGGGCGGTTACTGGTTGGACGGATCCTGTAGTGTCCTTTTTTAGTCCCAAGATAAGCGTCAAGCATCCAGAGTCCAGCTTCCGCAGTCCGTCTTTTTACTTTTCCGGTGACACGACAATGCCGCCGGGGCGTGCGGCGCTTGACTCGGCAACCTTGCCGCCGAGCTCTTGCAGCGCCGTACCGATGTTGTCGAGCGATTGGGCAATCTTGTCGCCGCTCTTGGCCAGTTTGTCAATCGCCTCAGCCACCGCCTTGATGGCCTCGACCTGAGCTTGGGCGATTTTCGAGGCCGCGCCCATGCCCGTCCGTTCCATGTCGGTTTCCGTGGTCACCGCCTGCGCCGACGCCGGCGGCACGACGTTTGTCGGTTTGAGAACCAAAGCCGCCAAACATACGGCGATAATGGCCAGAAGGATATTCGTAAGTTTCGAGGTTTGGCTGTCCATCGGGATCTCTCCTTTGAGTTGTTGGACAGGATTTACAGGATGTTTTCCTTTCCGCCCATTCTGTCCACCCTGTCCATAAAAGGTTCGGTTTATCGGCTCAGATCAATTTTGACATCGTCAAAGAAGTAGTCGGGCAAATCCCACTGCACATCAATTTCGTTGTAGCGCTGGCGCTCGTGATCGGTGAGCATCTGCGTTTCCTTGATGATGTGCGGCGTGACAAAAGCCATGAGGTCAGTCTTGCGGGTATCATACTGACGACTCTTGAAAAGCCAGCCGAGGGCGGGAATTTGCTGGAGCCATGGGACTCCCCCGCCGGATTCGGAGAACTCCTGCTGGCGTAGGCCCGCGATCACCGCCGTGTCTTCATCCTTGACGATGATATTGGTTTCCGACACGCGCTCATCAATGGTCGGTCGTGCCGTGCGGTCGTTGTTGGGCCAGCCGATCAGGATTTTTTGCGTCGGCTTGATATTCATCCGCACATAGTCGTTGTTGGTGATGTTGGGCGTAATGTCAAAAGTGATGCCGACGGGTTCATAGCTGTAGGTGATGGCTTGGCCGCCGCCGGCACCGATGATGGTTGTGCTATAAGGGATTTGGCGGATGATGTTGATCTTGGCCGGCCGGTTGTTGACCGTAACAACACGGGGAGCGGCAAGGACTTTGGCAAGGTTGCAGTTCTCGGCCGCCTCGATCAGGGCCGACAACTGGAAGTTGCCCACGTCGGTTCCCAAGGCCAGTTTCAAGCCGTTGACCGCATTGATGGCCTGGTCCACCCGCACGCTGTCCATGCCCATGACGCTGCCGGCGATGTTGCGCTGGTCGAACGACAGAGGATTGGTCGCCATAGGCGGCGTGCCGATAATGGGCGAGCCGGGCGGGGAAAAAGTAAGTGGACTGCCTGAAACGGGGTCGTAGCCATAGACGCGCGGGACGGCCGGCCGTGTGCCAAGCACCTGCCGGAAGGCGTCGTCTTCAAAGTTCGTATCGGCCTTGGCCAAATCCCACGAAATCCCCAAGGCCCGACTCAGGTTGACGTTCATTTCCACCAGTCGGGCTTCCAGCATGACCTGTTTTTCCGGACGGTCCATGCGTTGAATGACGTTGGCGATTTCCTCGATCTTGATCGGTGTGTCGGTCACGATAACCGAGTTGCCGAGGTGGTCGGCGGTGATGCGGCCCTCAACGATGGGCGTGAGGATTTTTTCGACTTCAACCGCCGAGACCCAGTTCAGCGGGACGTGGACAGTAATTTCCTCGCGGGTGGGTTGACGGCGCACTTTCTTGCTTTCGACCACACGGTAGATGGCGCCGGCTTCGCGGACCAGTTCGAGGTCGTTGGCCCGGAGGATGGCCGCCAGAGCCGGGCCGATGGCCACATCGTTGAGTTCGACCGTGATGCGGGCCTTGACGATGGCCGGATCGAGCACCACATTGATGCCGGCTTGGCGGGCAAGAATGCGCACGGCGTTCTGAAGGTCGGCGTCCTTGAAGGTGACGGTGACCTTGCGCTGGAACTGCTCCTCGGTCAGGTCCACGAACTCGAAGCCGCGGCTGCCGGTGATTTTGCCCGTTCCGACTTCGCCGGTGGATTCGGGGACATAAGCCTTCGAGGATGTCTTGGGAATGTCAAATTTGGGGGCCGGTGACTCGGATTTTACCGGTGCGGCCGGCGGTGGGCTTGGGGCGGCAGGCGGCGCGGGAGTTCCAGCAGGTGGGGCGGCCGCAGCAGCAACACGAATCGGCTCGACCGAATCCGCCGTGGGCGGCGGAATGATCGGCGCGATCGTGGAAGGCAGGCCTTCGCCACCTTGGGCAACGCCGGTCGGCGCGCTTTCAGCAGGTTGCGCGGGTTGGGCTACGGCCTGCGCCTCCGGTTGCGCCCGAGCGGCGGTGTCCGATCCACCAAAATGCAAATAGCGTGCGAAGAAGCCGCCAGTCTTGGGGGTTTCCCCGACTGGGGTCAGAGCGGTTGCCGGCGGGACAGAATCGGCTTGCGGCGAAGAACCGGCTTGGGCCAGATCGGCAAGTTCGCCGCCGGGCGTGAACCGAATCTCGAAGCGGCTGCCGGTATCGTGGATGCTGGGAGTGACCCAGTTGTTCAGTTCAAAAAGCAAGCGGACCTGCTGGCGTTCGCTATCGGCGAGGGGCCGCGCCTCCACGCTTTTGAGAACGGCGGCGCCTTGGGGCCGGAGCCGCGTGCGCGACTCTTGAAGGACGGCTGGCTCGAAAAGCAGGTAGCCGTATTGTGCGCGTGCGAATTGGTATTCGCGGTAGTGCAAGGTGCCTTCATAGTCGAAGACAATCTTGTCCACCTTGCCGTCGCGCAGGTATTTGACGGTGCCGATCCGTGCGGGTTCGCCCGCTGCGACGGTGAGCGCCAGAGCGGCGAACACGCCCACCAGACAGAGTCGCTTGCCGACGTTGTAGGGTCGCGCAAACATGATTCTTTCGCTCCTTTCGCGTTCTGCAAGTCGAAAAAGCAGGCCGCTAATCTACATCCTCGTTGGGCCGCTGCGGCCGCGCGGCCTCGCTGCTATCGGAACCCGCAAAGGCGGGTTGCGTCCTTTGAGAGTTTGGAGACGGCCCACCTTTCCGCAGGAAGGGCGCGGCCCGGATTTTCCCCTCCGAAATCCGGGCCCGAACCGCTCCTCGAGGCCGTCCCCTTCCAGTTCCTTTCCATCAGTCGGATCAGCCCTACAGGACAGACCCGACATATTCGACAGTGTTCTCCTACTCGCGTGCGGTCGGCACTTCCACCACGACCGTCACGCGTGTTCCTTTATATTCATAAACCACCGTATTGCGGTTGATCTCGGCAATCTTCACTTCGGGATATTTCGGAACTACTTCGCCGACGCGCAGCAAGTCGTCGCCGATCAACACCAGATGGTTGTTTCTGGGCGATTGATCGAGGACGATGGCGCGGGTATTGGCCGGAACATATGGCGGCAGTTCCGGCGGTTTGGTCACTTCCTTGGCTTTCAGCGTTGCCTGCGTAGTCTGATCAATCAGGGCGCGGACTTTGTCCTTCATGGCTTGGGCCTGCTTGCCTTGGTGGCTGGTCGGGTCGGTCTTGATGACGCGGTCGAGTTCCTGAATGGCGAGCAAATAGCGGGCTTTCCGCGCTTCGGGATCGGTGGTTTGCGTGGCCTCGGCGATGTAGGTTTGGGCTTGGGCCAAGAGTTCGGAATTGACAATTTCCATGCGAATCCAGTCAATGATCATGGGATCGCGCCGGCCCTTTGCATCATAGAGGAAAACCTTGCGCGGAACCAGAAGTTTGGCGACAACCGCGGGGTCGGCGAAAATGTTGATCGGGGCAGTTTCATCCATTTCCCGCAAGGGCCCGCCCATATCCTCGATGGGAATGATGCCGCCTTCGAAGGCCGCGGCGGCCGTCGGCGAAGTTTCCGGCATTGCGACAATGGGCGCCTCGCTGGGCGGTTCGCTGACAATCACCGGCGGCACCGGCTCGGTGGGCACCAACGTGGACGTCGGAGGCTCGGGCAGAGGTTCCTCGGCAGCCGTTCCGTAGCGGCCCACGATGAAAATGGCCGCTGAAAGAACCAGAAACGCGGCCCCGGCGGAAGCCGCCCACGTCCAATGCGTTGAAAACAATCGCAGTCGGTTCATGGCGGTGTACCCTCCTACTTTGCGCCACGCGGAACGGGTTCGGTGAAGACAAACGTGGCGATCTGGAGATTGACATGGTGGCGCGACGGACGTTTTTTCATGTCCACATAGACGTCCATTGTCTTGATGCGCATAATCTGCTGGGAATGCTGTTCAATCAGTGCTAGGAACTGGCCCAGATCATGATACCTCGCGCGGCAGCTGACCATGTAAGGAATCTCATTATAGGCGCCCATATCCACGGTTTTGAGACGCCCGACTTTGATTTCCGAAAGATTGGTGCGGTGGACGCAGTCGCGGAGAATACGGAAGAAATCGCTGGCTTCGACCGAGCGGGGCAGGCGCTTGACTTTTTCCATGAGGTCATTGACCAGTGCATTGATTTCCTCTTTTCGCTGCTCCCAGCGGCGAAGGTCATCCAGTTCGGCCTGTTTCTTTTTATAGGTATCGTTGCTCGTCTTGATGGCCTTCTCATAGGAGGCCACTTCCTTGCTGACATAGACCATGACGTAGTAAATGAGGCCGACCACGGCGATTCCGCCGCCGACGAGCGCGGCCTGAAGGATTTTCTTGTCCTGCTTACTGAACATCGGTGGCGTCCCTCCTTGCTTTGCTGCCGCCGGTCTTGCGTGGAGCTTTTTCCGGTTCAGCGGATTCGGCTTTGGCGCCCGTTGCCGTGCCGGCGGCGACGGCTTTGCGGGGCGAGGTGGGTTTGGTTCTCAAGGTGAAGGAGAATTCAGCAACGGGCCGGCCCCCGATAATGTTGGGTGCCACGTCGCCATAGGAAATCTGGCCCACGAATCCTTTGAGGAAATCCACCTTGACGTCTTTGTTGATGCCGGATTTGAGGTTATCATGGAACTCATTGATCAGCCGGATTCGTTCAGCCTCGTTTTCCGAATAGGTTAAGCCGTAGATTTTCAATTCTTGTGTGATTTGGGGATAGAAAATGGGCGTGGGCGCTCCCTCGGGCGTTGCGCCTTTTTTCACCTTGCCCTTGGTTTTCTGTTTGGCCTGCCATTCGGCGCGCTGTTTTTTCGATTCGGCCGTCTCGACCTTGGCAATCTGCTCGGAAACGGTGATGCGCTTGATATACACGCTGTCCGGGATAAGGTCGGACAGTTGGTTGAGTTTCTCCGCCCAGAGGACGCGGTCTTCCGAGTCAATGGCATAGACAATGTCGAGCATGCTTTGGGAGATGCTTTCGGCCTTGCGCAGTTCCTCGGCGCTTTCACGCAAGGAGTCAATTTCTTTGGTAATCGCTTTGACCTTGCTTTCGGCGTTGGCCGCCTCCAAACGCTTGGCATTCACGCGCTGATACACAAAGAAGTAGTAGTACCCCCCGATGGCGGCGACAATAGCCAAGACGATCAAGTAGGTCAGCGGGGATACCGCTTCGTCGGGACGGACGCGGGTGGGCGCCGCCGCCGGCCGCGCACCCGCTTTCTCCGGAATCAGGTTGATGCGAATCATTTACTCGACCACCTTTCTGAGGGCAAGGCCGACACCGACCCCCAGCATCAGTTTCGAGGATTCAAGCAGAGCAGAATTCAGTTCGCGGCTCTTGACCATAATGCGCCGCAAGGGGTCTATCACTTCCACCGGTACATTGAGCTCATGGGACAGAAACTTGTCAAGGTTCTTCATTTGCGCGGTGCCGCCGCCGAGTACCACTTTCTGCACGGCGCGACCGTTGGGCTGGTTTTCAAAATACTGAATCGAGCGGCGGATTTCGCCGACCAGATTGCCCAACGTGCTCCGGATAACCCGTCCCGCAACCACTTCGGGGGAGTTCTCGCCGAGGTCTTCGCCGGTGATCCGCTCGACCGTTCCGCGAATGGTTTCCAACAAGGACATATCCTCGCCGCCCGTTCCAATGCTTTCGATGCTGGTGAGATCGGGGGCGCCTTCCTGGATTTTGAGCCGCTCGGCTGTGGCCCAATCGGCTGCCATCTTGGCCTGCGTCAGTTTCTGCTGGATATTGCGCGTAATGGTGTTGCCGGCTATGGGGATGTCGCGCGAAAACCGCGAAACACCGCCGGTGTAAATGTTGATGCTGGTGATTTCCGCACCGATATTGACCGCAGCCAGAGTCTCGGTGATCGAAGGATTGTAGTTGATCTCATAACAATTCAGGAACGCGAAGGAATCCACATCCACATAGAGGGGGGTCAGGCCGGCGGAACGGATAAGCTCCAGATGGGCGTTCACTTGATCTTTTTTGGCGGCCACCAGCAGCACATCCACCTTTTCGCCATCCTCGGACTTGCCCAGCACGACGGAATCGAGATTCACGTCTTCGATGGAGAAGGGAATATACTCTTCGGCCTCCCAGCGCAAGGCGTTGCGAATCTCCTCTTCAGGCATGTTGGGCAGTTGAATATAGCGGACGATGATGGATTCGCCGCAGACGGAAGAAATCGCTGTTTTGGTCGTGATTTTGCCCTGTGCAAGGGCGCGCCGGATGGCATCCACCTTGGCTTCGGACTCGCTTGTAGTGACCGCCGACCGGTCGCCGCCGGGGTATATCTCCGCAATTCCGAAACGCTCCAACTCAAAACCTGATTTGCCCAAGCGGCGAATCTGAACGGCTTTCACATGGCTGGAACCAATGTCCAGACCAATCGCCGCTTTGCCTCCAAAAAGGCTTTTCTTTTTGGATAGGACTTTAACCAAAAGAAGGAGAACGATCAGTGCAGCCAACACGCCCCCGACGATCAGAACGTGGTCGCTCAGCCATTGCAGCAGATTCATGGCGCACTCCTTGGCAACAATGCTGAATGCAACACCTCACGCCCGTGGTTGGGCGCAGAAAAACTTGTAGATACCAAAAAGACTAGAGTTGGCGATTCAGAACGCGAAAGTCAGGCTACCGGAAGGGACTTCACCGGTTGCGGGTTGGACCTGACCCCCCTTATTCAGCGTTGTTTTGTCGAACGGACCTCCGCGCCCCTCAACCCGCTCCCACAGTCTTGTTTCCCCCTCTGTGGTGGAAGCCTATTCGACAACCTGACCACCAACGTCAGGAATTCCTATACTAAGACCCAAAAACGATGCAAGTAAAAAATGAAAAAAAAATGACATAATTTCAATGGTTCCAAAGGATTGACTTTTGAAACAGAAAAAGAGCTCTGACCGGACAAAGGAAAGTGCCCAGTGCCCGGCGGCCTGTGGATAAGTCTGTGCTCAGCCTGTGGAAAACTTCGGAACATGCACCAAGCCCTCTATTTGCAAGGCTTTCGTCCGTATTGCACTCCCGACCAAACAAGGCACGACTGCCTGCCGTTTTTATCGTGACTGTCAAAACGCTGCACGGCCTTTCCGAAAGAGATTTGCCCAATGCCGGGTAAGCCAAATTTGTCCCCGTGATAGGGCGCGTAGCACTTTTTTTGTTTTTTATCCAATCGCGCTAACCCGCATTTTTCACAACAAAATGGGCAATGAAAACTGTACTGTCTGGGCAAGTGGTTGCCGGCCTATGGATGACATTGCCAGTATTGCAGGCTGCCGGTGGAGGCGCTCGTCGGCGCCGGACCGCCGGCGGACAAGCCGGAACGCAGTCCCTTTGGGCTACGCACAGCCCCGCTACCGCTTTTGTTTTTGACGGCGTTTCCACCCGCGGGGCGTTTATCCTTCCGACAGTGGAAACGTCTGGCTGGACAACAAGCGAGAAAAGCAAAGCGGCAGCATGGCTGCGCGCAATCCAAAAGAGCAGATAACCACAATCGCCGCTTGGAGATTGGAATGAGGCTCGAACATCTTTAGAACGTCACGCACCCGCGCTTTCAGCAGTGCGCCTGCGCCCTCATGTCCGAGTGGCCTTGGTTGTTGTAGGAAATGCAGGATTAAATCGAAATAACTAATTTGGCCACGGCACAACCCCTACCGCCCACCAATCAAACTTCTGTTTGACTTTGGCTTCTTCGATTTGTCTAAAGAATTCCTGCGGGAAGCAGCTTTTCCCAAGAGGGTTTAAGTCTGAACTCGTCCGAAAAAGGTTTGCCGCTATGCCAAATGGCCATCGTCGCAAGGTTCAATGCAGCCGGTGCTTTGCGTTCTTTTTTATCCTCTGCGCCGGCTACGTCCCTGCCGCTTCTCCAAACGACCCGCCACCCGCGCGCACGGTCATGATTCCCATGCGCGACGGCGTATCTCTGGCCACGGATATTTACCTTCCCACGCCCGACGCCGGGCGTCTGCCGCTTATTCTAATCCAAACGCCCTATGGCAGGCAGAACTACGCCCGCGAATGGGGCACGCGCGCCGCCGCTTGGGGCTATGCGGTGGCCATTCAGGACATGCGCGGCCGCGGCGACTCCAAAGGCGAGCCCAAGCCCTTCATTGATTCCGGCTGGGGCGACCGCCGCGACGGCTACGACACCGTCGAATGGCTGGCCCGACAAGAATTCTGCAACGGCAGGGTCGGCACCATCGGCGCTTCGGCCATGGGCATTGCCCAGACCATGATGGCTCCCGCCGCCCCGCCTCACTTGGTCTGCCAGTATATCCAAGTCGGCGCTGCAAGCCTTTATCATCACGCGGCCTATCATGGTGGTGTTCTGCGCAAAGCGCTGGTTGAGGGCTGGCTGCGCGATACCCGCTATCCGGAACAAAATCTCGAGGAGATTCTTGCCCATCCGACCTATGATGCTTACTGGGCGGCGATGGACTCGGTGCGCGAAGCCGCGCGTATCGAGGCGCCGGCCATTCACTACGGCGGCTGGTTCGATATTTTTTCACAAGGCACAATTGATGCCTTTGTTTCGCGCCAGTATCACGGCGGCCCGACTGCACGCGGCAGGCAGAAACTCATCATGGGCCCCTGGCTTCACGGCGGGCCGGGGGCCGTCAAATTCGGCGATTTCCTTCTGCCGGCCAACGCCCGCCGCGACCCGCCGCAGGCGTCCGCAAAAAACTGGTTTGATTTCCACCTCAAGGGAATTGCCAACGGCGCCGACCAAATCCCCGCCGTCACCTACTATGTCATGGGGGCGTTTGACGGCAGCGGGCCGGGCAATCTGTGGCGCTCCGCCGACACGTGGCCGCCTGCCTGCACCACCGCCTCGCTTTACCTCAAGGCCGGCGGCCTTCTTTCGTTGGACGCGCCCGACATCGAACTTGCCATGGCCGGGTTCACCCATGATCCAGCAGCCCCCGTTCCCACGATTGGCGGGGCCAACATGAATACGGCGGCCATTCCGATTTCCTGCGGTCCGATGGATCAGCGCCCGATTGAGTCGCGCAAGGATGTTCTGGTGTTCACTTCCGACCCGCTTGATGAGCCGATCGAGGTCACGGGCCGTGTGTGGGCCGATCTGTGGGTGGCGTCCGACCGCGCGGACACGGATTTCGCCGTGCGGTTATGCGATGTGTATCCCGACGGCCGCAGCATCCTGATCGCCGACGGTATCCAGCGTTGCGCGTTGCGCGCGGGACTGGACCGCGTCGTTCCGCTGCGGCCTCACCGGCCGGCGCATGTGCGAGTGGACCTTGGTTCCACAAGCATGATCTTTGCCTCGGGCCACCGCTTTCGCGTGCTAATTTCCAGTTCGAACTACCCGCGATTCGCGGTTAATTCCAACACGGCGGGTTTCGAGGGGGAAGCGAGAATGCTCTTGAAAGCGGCGAACACAGTTTTTCTGGACAAGTCGCGTCCCTCGCGCCTTTTGCTGCCGGTGCCCACATCGGGCCAGACGCTTCCGCTGCGTTCGCGATGAAAAAACGTGCAGTTCAGCTTTCCCGCGACAGGTTTCCGACCGGCTGGTTTTTTGGAATTAGGTAGTTCGCCATAAAACACTCGCCGAGAAAACAGGCTGCGGCCAGATACAGCAGAAGCGCGCGCAGCGCGATCCCTTCGCGCTGGCGGCGCAGCGACGCCGCAAGAGCCGTCGGCGACGTGTAGATGCGCACACCCGCCGGCTCCAGCTTCCCGGCCACCTCTGCTTCATTCATGCGCTCCAGACGGCCTTCCTCTGGATTCACGTTGACCGCCACAATGATTTCTGTCTCTGCATCGCCCGTCTGAAAATAAACCTGATAAATCCCCGGTTTTTCCATCCGCTCTATCAGCAAATCTTTTCGGGCCTCGCCCAACGGGTATGACCGCAGCCGTGCTTCAGGGTCCTTGACCATTGCGCGGACGTAGTTCGCTCCCTCCGGCGGTGTCATGCGAAAAGCGCTGCCCGCTGCAACGTCTGCTTGCAGCCCCAATTGCGATGTCACGCCATATTTCATCGTTTCATACATCAACGGTAGAAACAAAGGCCGGACAACCCAATTTCCCCAGTCCGGATGGCAGCGGGTCGTGAACACCAAATAGCGGCCGGCCCCGACCCGCCGTTCGACCAGAAACGGATCGCCGTTGTCATACGCGGCCACTACGCTCGCGTCGCTGCTCAACGCGGCAGCGGCCAGACGGCGATAGACGTAGAATTGGACCGTTGACAGGTTCTGCGCTGCCGTCCGCGACAAAGTGCGAAACACCGGATGCTGCTCGTCCACCTCGCCCAGCGACAGGGTCGCCGTGCTGTCGAGCGTTACCGTGCGTGCGTCGTCCGCCCCAAGTCCCAGCAGAACACAATCCGGGGCGTCGGGCGAACCGGCGGCCGCGGGCGTCGCCCCGTTGCCGGCAAATGCAATTACACTGCTGCCCCGTCGGGCGAACGACTCGATCTGCTTGGACAGATCGCGCGTCAAACGTTCGAGACCGACGAGGAATGCCACTTGATAGTCGGGCCACTTGACGCTTGCGGCGGCAGACTCGGCTGCATAGTCCACACGGAGGCCGCGCGGCCGGCCTGCTTTTGCATCTTCGGTTACCGGCTCCAATGCGCTGCGGAGAAAAAACACGTCGTTCCATTTACCGCTCTCTTCCCGCCCGCCATGGAGAACGACCGCCTGCACGCGCGAGGTAACATGCCAGCAAAAATACCGGCGATTGTCGGCAGGTAGTGCATCGCCTTCCAGCCGCACCTCGCCCGCCAGATTCCCGGTGGCCGCCGGCACATGGTGAAATTCGACCTCGCTGGCTGAATCGGCCGCAATTTCAACTTCCTGCGACTCCATCTTGCTGCCGTTGATCCAAAGCGAAACGGTCTGCCGCGCCGGCCGGCCGCCGTAGTTGGCCACGGTCGCCCGCACGCGCATCGGCAGTCCGACAAACGGCATGGCTTGGTGCACACGAACCGACGTTACGGCCGTGTTGCTTTCCATCGGGCGCCCAACGTCGAGCCAGTACATGGCAGTGTCCTTCCGCGTTGGGGCGCGTTCATTGAGCAAGGCCATCGCTCCGCGCAACGCCGATTCCTGAAAGTCGCTGATGAGCACGAGTGCGCGGTTTGGCGTTTGCGCCGCTTCGAGAAATTTCAACCCCGATTCGATCGCTGATACTGCCGTGGCATCGGTGGCTGACGGCCCCTCGATCCGGCGCAAGGCCTCGACTGCCGCGGCGCTGCGATAGGTCGCGGCAGCCAAGCCTTCGATTTTTCGCCCGCTGGTCAGCAGGAGCATAATCTCGTCGCCTTCGGGAATGGTCTTGAGCAGTTCGCCGGCCGCCGCAATCGCCCGGTCAAACGAGGTAAGGCTTTCGCTGACAAGGCCTGTGCTATAGGAATCGTCGAGCACCAGCGCCCATGCGGTCTGGCCGGGGGCGAGGTCGCCTGCCTTGCGGTGCGGCTGAATGTAAGGCTTGGCCAGTGCCAGTGCCAAAAAAGCGACAAGGCAGGTTCGCAAAAGGAGCACCAGAAGGTCCACAAGTTTGTGTTTGCGGGCCGTCCTGCGATCTGTCTGGAGCAAGAACCGCAGCGTTGAAATCGGGAGTTTGCGCGCGCGTTGGCGGCTGATCAGGTGGATAACCAGCGGCAATGCAACCGCAGCCAGCGCCAGCAACATCCATGGATTGGCAAACACGACCGGCATCCGACACCCCCCGCATTCAGCAGGCCTTTTCTGACATGTTCGTATCCGCTCCGTCAAGCACACTGACCGCCCGACCGCGGGGGATAAGCAAATTAGGATTGACAGCCGGTTTCTGCGCGGCAATGCTCTCTATTGCCTTGATTGACGAAAGGCCCAACGTGGGGGAATAGCTCAGTTGGGAGAGCGCGGCGTTCGCAACGCCGAGGTCGAGGGTTCAAATCCCTTTTCCTCCACCAGAAAAAGAACGCCCCGATGCGAAGGACGCGTCGGGGCTTTATGTTTATATGAACCGGAAGGACGCGTTCCACCGCGTCCGAATCGAAAGGCGGTCGGGGAAACGCATTACGGTCGGGGTGGAACCCGACCCTCCACGACATCTAAATCGAAAATACGGTCGGGGTGGAACCCGACCCTCCATGGCGTCCGAATTGAAAATGTGGAGGGACGCGTTCCACAGCGTCTGAATTGAAATGCGGTCGGGGTGGAACCCGACCCTCCACGTGGAGGGATGCCTTCCACGGCATCCGCATCAAAATAATCCTAATACGATCGGGGTGGAACCCGACCCTCCAAGGATGGAACCCCAACAGTCCTTGTTTGCTATTTTAGCTGATAATCCGAAGGCTTGACGCCGGTCTTGTGTTTCTTCATTCCGATGTCGCTGGGCTTATACTCGCCGACAAAATCCACTTTGGCGCGCTGGGGAATCTTATCTTCCATGCCCAGCGCCCAATAGCAAGCGTTGACCAGCAAGCGGCGAAATCCCTCGCTCAGGAAATCGCCGTTGTGGCCCATCGTGGTAACAAACACGCGGGCGGCTTTCCCTTGGCTGCCGGTGAAGGTCTTGGTCCACGCAACTGGCAACGGCGGCTTGGCCTCGTTGACCGGATCGGTCGGTTTCATGCCCGTGAGGACCTGTCCCATAATGATGGGCGTGCAATCGCCTTCGAGCGTGGTCAACCCATAGACATCCGACGGGCCCCAGATGTCCTCGCACCCGCGCACGATGGGGTTGTTCTCCTGGCCTTTGGCAATCACGCCGCGCGTGCTCTCCTTGTTGTGAACGCCATAGTGGCTGATCCACGTTTCGCCGAAGACCATCCGACCATACCCGCCTTTGGGGTCTTTGCTGTTGTAGCTGTATTTGGCATAGGGGCTTTCCTTGTTAACCCTGTAGTTGAAAGGATGGGTCGAGGTGCGAAGTGCAATGATCGGCCGGCCGGAGTTTGTGTAATCCAGAATCATCTTCATCTGATCGTCGGGCAGTTCGCGCCAGCGCAGAAACATGATCATGAGATCAGCGGTCTTAAGGGCTTCGAGGCCGGGGATGTTGTTCAGGGTTGCCGGATCAATCTCGCCTTTCTCATTCAAGGCAAACAGCACGGTGCATTTGAAGCCGTGATGGACGGCCAGAATGCGCGCGAGCGCCGGCATGGACTCTTCGGAACGATATTCGTCATCGCCGACAACAAAGACGATGTGTTTGCCCTTGCCCGGGCCATCCTTGCCTTCGAGCACCAGTTGCTCTGCGGGCCGGACAGGTCCGGCCATTGCGGCAATCCAAGTTGCCAGCGCCATGGCTTTCCACGGCAGTCTGCGGTTGAGTGTTCTCATCCTTGTCGCTCCTTCGATGCGCAGCCCGAAAACCTCATCGCGATTGCTCCGCCGTCTGCGCGGGTCTGGACGGCCGGTTTTTCGCAAGCTGTTCTTGGGCGCGCTCGCATCAAAATAAAGAACCGCAGATTTCCCCGCCACATTATGCGGGACTTGTCAAGATGAGAAAAAACCCGATGTGCTCTTGACCGGCGAAAACCGGCGGGGGATGGATTGGAAAGAAATTAAGGAAAGAAAGCGGCCGGTCGCCGTCGCTTTCCGTATGTGAGTGAAATCCTATCATGCCCGATAAAGCAGTTGTCGAAAACGTTGAACTGATCCTCTCCCATCCCGATGAGTTGCAGGCGCGCTGGATCGGAAGCCCTCTGATTCGCGACCAATTGGTGGCCGCGTGGCTGGTCATCAATCCCGACGACCTGCCGCTCAATCCGCGCCTGATCGGCAAGCCCGGCATCGGCAAAACGACTCTGGCCTATGCCGTGGCGCGGGAAATGGGCAAGGACGTCTATATTTTTCAGTGCACGATGGATACGCGGCCCGAAGACCTTATCGTGACGCCGGTCGTGGCATCCAACGGCCGGATTGCCTACCATGCTTCGCCGCTGACAACTGCGATGATTCGGGGCGGCGTGTGCATTCTCGACGAAGCCAACCGGATGAGCGAGAAAGCATGGGCCTCGCTGGCGCCGCTGCTGGATTACCGGCGCTATGTCGAGTCCATCATTGCCGGGATCAAAATCCACGCCCATCCGGATTTCCGGGTTTGTTGCACGATGAACGAGGACGCCTCGACCTACGAGGTGCCCGAATATATCCAGTCGCGTTTGCAGCCGACAATCGAGGTGCCGTTCCCCGACAAGAATCAGGAAAAGAACATCCTGAAATTCAATGTACCGTTTGCCCCCGAGCAGCTGCTTCAGCTCACTGTGGCTTTTTTGCAGCGCGCCCACCGCGCCGACATGCCCTACACGCCGCGCGACGGCATTCATATTCTGCGATATGCGCTTAAGATGAGCCAGTTGCGCGAAGGTCCGCCCGAAGCCTATCTCGAAGAAGGCATCGAGGGCGTGCTGGGCATCGAAGGCCTTGATTTTTTCCACGGCCGCGCCTCCGCTCCGCCGCCTGCCGAGGGTCCGAATACCTCCGATGCCGGCCCGGACGACGATTACGACATTGAGGACGGAAACCATCCCCGCTGGACGTGACCGGCCGACCGATACAACTCAATCCGTTCTGCAAGCCTTATTTTCAGCAAAACTCATGGAGTGCCGGCAGCCGTGCTGCCGCTTTTTTATCGAAGGTCCACCCCGTCCATGCCGTCCACACGTCCATGTTTCTCCAGCCTCACCGCTGCTGGACTTGCCCGACCGCACTCAGCTGCGTCCGCATGATGTTGCCGAAGCTGATCGTCCCGTTGGTGGGGTCGTAGGCGGTGTCAATCATTTGGAAAAGAACTTGGCGTTGTCCAAGGTAGTCCCGCCAGTTGGGAGGCAAATACTCGCGGTCGGGTCCAATGGATATAAGTCGCCACTCGCCGTATTTATACAGCGCACCGGGATTCCCCGTGCCCAGAGGGCCGTCGGTGGACTCTTCGGGCGACCAATGGTTGCGCGGCAGGTTGGGGGGAAACGGCCAGGCCAGCACGCGATGGTAACTGTAGTAGGAATAGCGCACCATCGGATCGTTTTCCTTGTACAGGGCGAACGGATCGGCAAACGTAACGCTGGACAGATAGCTCATGGGCGTGGTCAGGTCGGGCGACAGCGTCCAGTTGCGGTTTTCGTAGTTGCGCGGATAGTCGTTGGCATCCACGTGATAGGCTTCGATGGCCGAGGCTGCCGAACGCATGTCGGCATGGCAGCGCGAAACTTTGGCGCGCACCTGCGCCTCCAGAAAATTGGGCACCGCTATGGCCGCAAGAATCGCGATGATGGCCACGACAATCAACAGCTCGATCAGGGTAAACCCGCTAGACGTCCTTTTCATGGCGCGTTCCCCCTTTCCCGCCATTTCATTCTACATGAGAAGTAGCATTCACAGAAGGGCATGTCAAGTTAGAGTTTGCTTAGCCAATTGGGCCCTCGGTGCTTGCAAATAGAACAACACCCCGCCAAACGCGGAGAGAGACAGAGGAAAAACACCAAACTCCGCTCCCGGCCCATTGGTAGGTTCACCGACAGGCTGAAGTTTGGGCTACAAACGGCAAACCAAAACTTGGACTACGCGCACACTATTTTGCGTAGGCGGCGATGACCTTTTTGATCGCCTTGCCAATTCCGACCATGTGCTCTTCCTCATAGGTCGGAAAGATAAACGTAATGAACGTCCGCGACTGATGCCACGTGGCGTTGGGCACCTTGACCTTCGAGTAGTCCACCGACGCCTTGGTGGTGTATTCCTTGCTGCGGAAGGGAAACTTCGAGAACCCGAAGCCGTTGTGCTCGCGATAGGCCTGCTCGGTATGGCATTGCGGCCAGAAGACTTTCCAGCACGGAGCGCCTTCGGCTTCAAGTGCCGCCAGAAAGGTCGGCATGTCGCATTTCATTTGTTTCATATCGAGTGTGATGGGAAAGACATACCAGCCGTTGCGGCGTTCGGGCGTGTCAATCGGCATATAGAGAATTTGCGGGATGTCCGCCAGCATGTCCATGAGGATGCCTGCGTTGCGGCGCCGGCGCGGCAGATTCCACGTGTCAATGCGTTCGAGTTCACACAGGCCGATGGCCGACTGCATTTCGGTCATGCGGTAGTTCCAGCCGAGCATGGTGTGAATGTAGGGAAGCTTCTGCTCCATTTCCAGAAGCCGCAGGCGTTCTTTCACATCATAGCCGTGGTCGCGGAAGCTGCGGCAGCGCCACGCCAGTTCTTCGTTGTCGGTGGTGATCATGCCGCCTTCTCCGCCGGTGGTGAACGTCTTGTTTTGGCAAAACGAGCAGCAGCCGACGTCGCCGATAGCGCCGGTTTTTTTGCCCTTGTATTCACCGCCGTACGCCTCGGCGTTGTCCTCGATGACAAAGAGTTTGTGCTTCTTGGCCAGTTTTAAAATTGGGTCCATATCGGCGACGTTGCCATAGAGATGAACAACCATAATCGCTTTGGTGCGGCGATTGATCAGTTTCTCGGCCGACTTGACGCTGATGCAGTGGTCGTTCTTGTTCACGTCGGCAAATCGCGGAATTGCCCCGGCCTGAACGATGGCAAATGACGACGCGATGAACGTGTAGCTGGGGACAATGACCTCGTCGCCCGGGCCGATGCCAAGGCCCGCGATCGCCGTGTGCAGGGCGCTGGTGCCGTTGGTCGTGCTAATGGCGAATTTGGTGCCGTTCCATTGGGCGAACTTTTCCTCGAACTTCATGCCGAGTTCGCCGGTCCAGTAGTTGACCCGGCCGGATCGCAGCACATTGGTGACGGCCGCAATGGTCTTTTCATCAAAGCAAGGCCATTTGGGCAAGGGGCCGGGGACAGCCTTGGGTCCGCCATGGATTGCCAGTTGTTCCATCATTAGAGGTTCCTCCGCACGTACAAGATTATGATTAAAGAGCTTACATCGGTTTACCGCCACCGCATCCTCGTCATTGCGAGGCGCGTTTAATCAGTCCACGGTGCGCAACCACCTTCGCACAAAAGGCGCCGTGGGGTCACCCACGCGGCCATCCTTCATGCAGAGACTGCCTGTGTTTATTCTTTGAGGCGCTGTTCCAGCTTTTGCAGTTGCACCCACAACCGCTGGGGAAGCCGGTCGCCGAACTGGGCAAAGTGTTCGCGGATGCTGTCCAGTTCGCGTATCCAAGCCTCCTTGTCCACGCGCAGCAGTTCTTTGAGATCTTCGGAAGCGATGTCCAGCCCGCGCAGGTCAAGCGCACCGTCGGCTGGCAGGCGCCCGATGGGGGTTTCGCGGGCGGCGGCCATTCGATCTACGCGCTCGCACATCCACTTGAGGACACGGCTGTTTTCGCCAAACCCCGGCCACAGCCAACGCCCGTCCTCGCCTTTGCGGAACCAGTTGGTGTAAAAGATTTTCGGAGCATTGTTGCCGAGGCGATCTCCCATGCTCAGCCAGTGGGAGAAGTAGTCGCCCATGTTGTAACCGCAAAACGGCTTCATCGCCATGGGATCGCGGCGGACATTGCCGACCGCGCCGATATTGGCCGCCGTGGTCTCCGACGAGGCCGTAGCGCCGAGGAACACGCCATGATCCCAGTCAAAGGCCTCGCAGACCAGCGGCACCAGTTTTGCGCGGCGGCCGCCAAACACAAAAATATCAATCGGCACACCATCGGGGTTTTCCCAGTCGGGACAGATCACGGGGCACTGTCGGGCGGGGGCGGTGAACCGTGCGTTGGGATGGGCGGCCGGCGTATCGCAGCTGGGCGTCCAGTCCTTTCCCTTCCAGTCTATGGCATGCGACGGCGGGTCTTCGGTCATCCCTTCCCACCAGACCTCGCCGCGGTCGTCTAGGGCGCAATTGGTAAAGATACAGTTGGCTTTGAGCGTTTCCATGGCCATGGGGTTGGATTCGTAGGAGGTCCCCGGAAGGACGCCAAAGAAACCCGATTCCGGGTTGATCGCGTAGAGCCGTCCGTCGGGGCCGATTTTCATCCAGGCAATGTCGTCGCCGATGCATTCGCACCGCCAGCCGGGAATGGTCGGTTGCATCATGGCAAGGTTGGTTTTGCCGCAGGCCGACGGAAAAGCAGCGGCAATGTGATAGCGCCGTCCGGCAGGGCTGATCAGCCGCAGAATCAGCATATGCTCGGCCATCCAGCCTTCGCGGCGGGCGATCACCGACGCGATTCGCAGGGCAAGGCACTTTTTCCCCAGCAGCGCATTGCCTCCATAGCCTGAGCCGTAGGACCAGATCAGGTTTTCGTCGGGGAAGTGGCAGATAAATTTGCGTTCGATAGGCGCGCACGGCCATAGCGCATCCTTCTGTCCCGGCGCAAGGGGGGCCCCGACCGAGTGGAGGCAGGGGATAAATTCGCCGTCTTTCCCCAACACGTCCATAACGCGCGTTCCCACACGCGTCATAATATGCATGTTGACAACCACATAGGGGCTGTCGGTGATTTCGATTCCGATTTTCGAGATGGGCGAGCCAATCGGTCCCATCGAGAACGGGATGACATACATCGTACGGCCCCTCATGCACCCGTCATAGAGGCCGCGCATCAACGGTTTGAGTTCGGCGGGATCCATCCAGTTGTTGGTCGGACCGGTCTCGATTTGCTGGGGCGTGCTGATAAACGTACGGTCTTCGACGCGGGCCACGTCGGAAGGATCAGAGCGGAAGTAAAAACTATTGGGGCGGCCCTCGACGGGAATGGCCATGCCGCAATTGACCATCTGCTGCATCAGGCGGTTGTATTCATCCGTTGTGCCGTCGCACCAGTAGATTGCGTCCGGTTTGCACATGCTGGCGACCTCGCCAACCCATGCGAGCAGTCGCTCATGCTTAACCTGGCTTTGGTCAAATCCCATTATCATCCTCCTCCTTGCAGCACATTGGTTGATCGCATGCAGTGCAGGTTCGTGGCCTGTCNTGTTTTATAAATACCTGCCCGCCGTTCTGCACGCGAACCGACCCCTACGTTGGATAACAAAATACTATTGCTCCGGCGGTTTCCCTTCTAATAATCCGCCCTTTTCGCTCTCTCAGCTGGCAACGCTTGACAACCCGTAAAGAGCGTTGCGTCGCCCTTCCCCGTCCCGGCTAAGTGAGTGAATGTAGAAGCCTGTTCCGATGATGCAAGGATTTTTAAAAGAGCATGTGCATTTTTTTCATGCGCACTTTTCTGCAATGTAAAGAACCTGACGACAGCCGCCGCCCAAACACCGAAGAACTTCGCACAGCCCGGCCGACAATACAATCGGTTCCTGCTTTGAAGGGCGACCGGCTTGGGAAAACCCTGCCAAAGGGGCATCTACATGCATGCCGTGCGCTGTGCCGCGGGGCCTCCGGACGGGCCTTTCGATCGTGTTACCGGATTTTGTAGCTGACGGTCATGCCGTCCTGCTTTTCCATCGAGGCGCGGATCGTCACCGTGTCATAGTCGGGGCTGTTCTCGATGTATTCGAGGAAGTCCTGCATTTCCTTGGCCGACTTGATGACGTTGTCGGCCACGACAATGGCGCCGGCTTTCAGTTTGGGCTCAATTATTTTCAAGTATTTTAGGTAGTCTTTTTTTAGCGCATCGAGGAAAACAAAATCGAACTCACCTTCGAGCGTGGGCAGCGTCTTCAGTGCGTCGCCTTCGATGCAGGTGACCACATTTTCCAAACCAACGGCTTCGAGATTGGCGCGGCAGGTCTTGACCAGTTTCGGGTCAATTTCGAGCGTGAACAAATGACCGCCGGTCCGTTCAAATCCAATGCCCATGTTGATCGCACCGAATCCCTTGTTCGAGCCGACCTCGACGCCCCGTTTGCACCGGCCGGCTTCAACTAGGATGCGAAGAAACATCGCATCGCCCGGAGTCGTGTCCATTCCCGTGCGTTTGAAGTTCTTGATGAACTCCGCGCGAAACGCCGCACTTTTCTTGTCCTGCTCGGCTGCATACGCAACCAGAATTCCGCACATCACAACCATCCCTCCCGCTGCCAGACTCAGTTGCTTGAAGCGCTTCATGTTGACCTCCTCTTTGTGAGATTTTGGGTGTTTAAGGTTTTGGATTGAAGACTTGTGTGATCACTCTCTACGTCTTTTCTATTTCTTTGCAAACCGCGCGATGAACCCGCCGCCGTGAGGCATTGCGATCGTGAGGGTGACACCGGAATGGGCTGTGGTTCGTTCGATCACCACCTCGTCGGGCTTGTCTTTGGCATCGCGGACATACAAAGCCGCATAGTTGCCTTTTCCCAGAAAGGACAGCGGAACCTTGATCGTTCGGCCGCCCGGGCCGTTGATCACAGCAAGGAACCACGTTTCGCCGCTTCGCCGTGCATAAGCAGCCAAGTTGCCGATCTCCGAATCCGGCAGGACAATGGTTTCATCCCACACCGGCGGAATGCTTTTGATCATATCGGCTGCCGGATGATCCAGCATTTTTTGCGGCTGCATGACCAGCGTCAGGAGCGGGCCGCCGAAAATCGCCGCCGTTGCGATCTGATGGGCCACGGTCGTATCTTGACGGCGCTCGCCAAAGTGCATCGAGGTATAGTCGGCATGACCGGCCAAAAATCGCGTGAATGGAAGAATGGTTTCATGGCGGGCGCGCTCCTTGAGGCCGCTGCTTTCCATCCCGCGAACGGCTTCGCGCACCAATTCATTGGGCCAAGTGCGGGCACGGCCGGTGGGCTTGTTGGCGCCGTGGAAATTGACCATAATCTGATACTTCGCGGCCGTCTCTGTAAGCGCCTCATAGTGGTCAATAATCTCCTTGGCCTCATGGTCGAGAAAATCAATCTTGGCACCGACGACGCCCCAGTCATGGAGCTTCTTGAAGAAGTTCTCGCGCGCCTCGGGCGTGCGCAATTGGTTGCTGTGCCGCCAGAACCAAAGTCCCACACCCTGCTTCTTTGAATACTCCACGATGTCCTTGATCTGCTCGTCGCTCCAGCGGCTCCAGAAGCCTTCGAGCACATGATACTCGAAACCCAGCTGTCCGGCGAGGCGGGAGAATTCTTTCATTTCTTCGAGCGAGCTGCCGCCGCCGTCCAGATAGCGCCAGACGGCGCGACCGGGTTTGATCCACGCGGTTTTCAGCCCGTCAGGGAAATACTTGGGGTCGGGCGGCGGGCAAAGATTTGGAAGGACCGTGCTGTTGACCAGCGTGTTTAGGTCGCGTCCGACGAGCACCACGCGCCACGGCGTGGTGATTGTGCCGGTGATCGCCGCCGGTTTGGCAAGACGCTTCGCCTCATCGCGGCCGTAGCGGAGTTCGAAGGGATAGTTCAGCGGCTGGCGATGGCCGAGAGCCGTGACCCAGCCGCGCCGCCCGTCGCACTGCAGGCCCATGCCGGCGTAGTTGACAAGGTTGGCCTCGGTAATCGCGCCATAGCCTGTGGTCCCGGGGAGTTTGAACGTAATCGGCGGGCCGGCCCACTCGCCGGGCCGAATCTCCGAGACCATCTTTTCCCTGTATTCGTCTTCATAGTGTCCGCCGGCCAGACCGTGATACCAAACCTTCGAGCCGTCGGGCAGGACAAAGGCGGTGTATTCATCCGGCACGCGCGGAAGGTTCTCGCCGCCGGCAATAACGTGGCGGAAGGCAACACCATCATTATAGGCGCGAAGTTCCAGCACATACCGGTCAAACGTCAGATCATTTTGCAGATGGATTTTGACGCCGTTGCAGCGATTGACCGCCGTGCTCTTGGCCCCCCACCACGAATAGGTCTCGTTGACCCCGTAGGGCTCGGCCTTCTCGAACACGACGCCCGACGACAGATCGTAGCCGTCCAGTTGCATCACAATGGGCGACGGTTCGAGGACGGTTGTGCCCTCAAGCGCGACCGTAAACGTCAGGCGCTCGACGTTGGGCAATACCGTGAGGTTCAGCCTGCCGTCGGGACTGACAACCTGCACTTCTTCCATGCGCACCCGCTGGGAGCGGCGCGACTGCGGCTCCGATTTTCCCCGCGGCTGGCTTGCGCCGGTGATTGTTGCGCCGACTACCACTATAATGGCAATGCCTGCTATAAGGATGCGGTCGCTGTTCTTCATCTTTTCGCCTCCTGCAATAAATTGTCGCGGCGAAAGTTCCCCTCGCGCTTTTCACCTGTCAAGCCCGAATCACAGAGAGCCGCGATTGCCTTGATCCTCTGGATAAGGTCTAACGCAAATATGCCAAGGGGGTAAAGGATTTGGCAGGCTTTGCGGGCAATGGAGGGGCGCGTTCCACCGCGCCCGAAAACGGTCGCCGGCCAAATCGAAAATACGGTTGGGATGGAACCCAACCCTCCATGGCTTCGAATCAAAACATGGAGGGGCGCGTTCCACCGCGCCCGAAAACGGTCGCCGGCCAAATCGAAAATATGGTTGGGGTGGAACCCAACCCTCCACCGTTTGAATTAAAAATACGGTTGGGGTGGAACCCAACCCTCCAAGGGCACAAACTTTTGGCTTCTCCGCTCGCAACCAAGAAAAGCACGAATCGCTTTCCGAATGCTGCGGCGGAAAGACGCCTCTTTCATCCGGAAAATCGCCGAACCAAAATCCTTCTATTGCAAGTCCCTCGAAACCCCAAGATCTCAAATTGTGCTTGTAGTTTCCGTTGGAGCGGTTTCTCTTCCCTTGCGTGGTCGGCAGAGCGCGATCCACTGGCTGTTGCAGCGCAAAGCTATCAAATCGCCTTGCGCTCCATCGCATACCGCACCAAAGGAGGCTGCTACGGGTATGAGTGCCGCAACCATACTGGTCATCGGAAGCGCCAACATGGATATGATCGTCCAATCGGAGCGCCTGCCGCGTCCGGGAGAAACCGTCATCGGCGGGACATTCTCGATGGTGCCGGGCGGCAAGGGCGCCAATCAGGCCGTGGCTGCCGGACGCCTCGGAGGCCGCGCCGCCTTCGCCGCTTGTCTGGGCGACGACGACTTCGGCCGGTCGCTTTGCCGCACCTACGAACGCGACGGCGTGGATACCCGCGCCGTTCAACTGATTCCCGACACGCACACCGGCGTGGCCTTTATTCTTGTGGACTCGCACGGCGAAAACCTGATCAGCGTGGCCTCCGGCGCCAACGCCCGTTTTACTCCGGAACGGCTGGGTGTGCTGGACAGTCTGGACCTCGCGCCGCAATGGGTCTTGCTTCAGCTGGAAATCCCCCTCGAAACCGTTGCCGCCGCCGCCCGATGGGCACGCCAGAGAGGCGCGTCGGTGATTCTCGATCCGGCGCCGGCGCCCTGCGGCGGACTGCCCGACTCGCTGCTTTCGCTTGTGGACATTCTCACGCCCAATGAAGTCGAGGCTGCCGCCCTGACGGGCCTGCGCGTGGACTCGCCGGAATCGGCCCTCGAAGCGGGGCGCTTATTGGTCGCGCGTGGCGCAAAAACTGCCCTTGTCAAACTGGGTGAACGCGGCGGGGTCTGCGTGGCGGCCTCGGAGTCATGGCAGTATTCCACGCCCTCTGTAAAAGCTGTAGATACTACCGCTGCAGGCGACTGCTTCGCCGGTGCTCTGGCGGTCGCCCTTTCGGAAGGGCAAACCCTGCGCAATGCGGTCGGGTTTGCCGCCCGCGCGGCGGCCCTGTCAGTCACACGGGTAGGCGCGCAGTCTTCGCTGCCGCAGCGGGCCGATCTTTGCGCGCAACCGCCAGAAACCGCTTGATTTCTAATGCACGGATTTCTAGTTATTGAAGGCGAGGTGTTGGCAGACGTGGAATCACCCAAACCTTTCAATCCATCCGATGTCGGCGATATCCGGGATACGCGAAGCGGCCCGCGCCTGAAACTGGATATCTCGATGGCTTATTCGTTCGAGACGTTTCCGCAGCCGCAGAGCAAATCCTTGCCTCCGCGTTGGGGAACTCTCCTCGACATCAGTCAGAGGGGACTTTGCTTTAAGGCGCACGATCATTTTTTTATCCAGCGTGTCATCTCGCTTTTCCTCAAACTTTCCCACCAGACCAGCGGCATCCGAATGTTGGGCAAGATCGTCTGGACGGCGACCGACTGGGACGGCGCGACGCGCGTCGGCGTTCAGTTTATCGGCGCCCTTCCGTCCGACTGGCACAAGCTGGTGGCCGACGCACAAAAAGAAAAATAAGTGCGCGTGTGGTGTGGTCTTTGATCACACGCAAAACCCAGATTGCCCCGCGCATTTCAGAAAACCGCACATTCCTTTTCTTTCCTGTGGAGGCACGGCTTCCACGGCGTCCAAGCCTGCGTTAGGTCAGCGTAATACCGAATGCGGTCGGGGTGGAACGCGCCCCTCCAAGTTTGCGGGAATTTTCGGACGTTGCCTTCATGGTTGATTGCAACTAACGTGGCCTTTGGCTACAAACAAAGCAATGCGCACAAGGGCTTATGCACAACACGCACACGGCACCTGTACAAGGTAATTGGGATTTCAGCCTGTGGCCGGTTTTTCCGGCACTGAAAGGGCTATCTATTTTAGTTCAAGAAAACGCCGTATCGCATACACAAATATCATTGGGTCCTGAAAGGGCTATCTATTTTAGCCCAAGGCAGCGCCCTGGGAAAAACCACAATCTGGAGTTGGCAAGCCCTGCAAGGGCGATCTAGCTTGGCTGTGACTGTTGATAGGACGCCCTTTCAGGGCTTTGAAACGCGCGGGACCACCGTTTCCCAGGGCGTTGCCCTGGGCTAGATTAGTCCGCCCTTACAGGGCTGTAAGATCCGAGGAGCCGGAGTTTCTTAGGGCGTTGCCCTAGGCTAGATTAGTCCGCCCTTACAGGGCTGTAATATCCGAGGAGCCGGAGCGTTTCCCAAGGCAGCGTCCTAGGAAGAATCGCCGCGCAAAGTCGGTAAGCCCTGAAAGGGCGCTCTTTGGCAAGCGAACGACGCGGCCACGCGTGCGCCGGGGTCAGAGCGCCTCTGGCCGCGATGTACGCATCTTGGTTGGATGCTTAGCTTCTTTCGTCTAAAGGTCTGCCTAATTTGCAAAGATCTTTTCTGATTTCCAACCTCATCCCTTTGACATCTTCTGTCGTGGCCAAAGGCCACGCTGGCGGCTTGGCGAAATACATACCATACTTCGACTCTTCGTTCCAAACATCCAGCCAATTTGCGACGATCTCTTCAATAACTTCTAACCTCTTGCTTCTGATCTCTTTGGTTGTGGCAGGAGGCCACGTGAGACGAAAGAGTCTAAAAAAACTCCGCGGCAGCATGAACGGTATACGTCTAAAGCGACTCTGCCATGGGTCTTGCGAAGGGCTTTTACGCGTGCGGCGGCAGGCGGTCCATGCCGCAGCGACGCGCCTCTGCTTCCATTCGCTGAGCCAGAGCCAACTTCACCTGTTCTGAAAGTGTCGAAGGGACATATTCGCGCAGAAGCCGTTCAACCTCGAGATGGGCGCGCTCAACGAGCGGGCGCGCACCGTCGTGCTCCCAGCGGCTGCGATTGGCGCGATCAATCACCGGTCCGGGAAAAAACATCTCGTCGCGCAAATGCCGCAGCGTATGCTCGGAGGCCAGAAGATGTTTTTCCGCCAGAAGTTCTCGAAATAGCGCGATGGCGGGAAAGTCTTCGCGCGGCTCGATGCCTGCAAGCATTCGATACACCATGCCGCACATCTCGTTGTCCAGCACCAGCTTCTCCAGACTCTGGCAGCTCTCGAAATCCATCATGCCCGGACCGGCAATATTGTTAATGCCCGCCAGAGCGCCCAAAACTGCGCCCATGCCGCTTTCCAAACCCGCCTGCGCGTCCACCTGCTTGGCGTCACTCATGGAAATATAAGCCTGCGTGGGCAGACGGAGATGCTTGCCGATTTCATTGTAGGCGCAGTCCAGCATCATCGTCTCCATGGCGCCCATGGGCGTGGTCTCGTAGCGCATGTCGAAAATGGCCGGCGAGCCGCCGTAAAGAATGGGTGATCCCGGCCCGGCCAGCTGGCTGATCACCACCCCGCTGAGCGTTTCGGCCGTGTGTTGGATGAGGGTGCCCGTGAGCGTGACCGGCGCGACAAAACCCGAAAGCGGCATGGCGATGAACTCGACCGGGATGCCGCAGCGTGCGCAATCCATAAGGTTTTGCGAGGTCGTGCGGCTCCAGCGAAGCGGCGAAGTCGGACAGCAGGAAAATACGGTCAGCGGCTTTTCGCGCAACGCAGTTTCGCTGCCGCGCACCTCAACTTGCAAGTCCTTCATGACCGCAAACGATTCGATGGAGAAGCAGCCCGTTACCACCGGTTTCTCGCAGTAAAGCAAACTCAGAAACAACCGATAGCTGTCGGAGATCGCCGAAGGGACATCGGCCGGAATCAACGCCGTGCTCTGCGAGGCGATGTGCGGCAACCGGCTCACCACCTTGACATGTTCGACGTAATCGGCCGTAGTGGGCTTGCGAAGTCTGCCTGTTCGATAATCGAGAACATTGAGGGCTGCCGAGCCGGGTGTGAAATACACGTTGCTGCCGGAAAAGTTGTGGGTCATGTTGCCATGAATGTCGTAAAGGCTGAACTGGTGCGGGGCCAGCTGAAGCGCCCGCTCGATGATGCCGTGCGTCAAGGTTGCATGCCTGCGCTGGCGGTCTATGGCCGCCCCATAATCCGCCAGCAGGTCTAGAATCCCGTCGTTGGCAATCTCGACACCGAGCGTGCAGAGAATTTCAACAGCCTCGTCCACGATTTGCCCGATCAGCGCATCGCTGAGGAATCGAACAGTCGGTCGCATGACGTATCTCCTGCTCCGTGGTTTGAATAGAAATGACTCATCCTGTTCTCCATCATCCCATGGCGTCGGATAGGTTATTTTCTTGGCAGAAACAAGCACAATCCCGCGGCTGTCGGCTGAATTTCGTCATCTGCCTGTGACTGCCCGTGTGCTTAGCGCGTCGTGCAAAGCGGACAGATTCTTGCTTGCACCAATAAAAACCTCTTGGCTTTGGCCAAAAGCCTTTCCTAAACTTGATTTGTCCGCACGATCGTGTTTTCCCTGATTTTTTTTGGAGGCCATGTCATGACATCCCCAACACCAACCCGCCGGCAGTTTATCCAAACGACCGCAGCCTCGGCTGCCGCAACCGCCACCGCCATGTCCGCCCGCAGCTACGCGCGCGTGCTCGGAGCCAACGACCGAATTCTCATCGGCCAGATCGGCTGCGGCGACCGCGGGCGTCAGGCTCACATGCAGCAAATCCGCAGTTTCAGCGAGGACGAAAACTGCGAGATTATTGCCGTCTGTGATCCGTGGAAGAGCATGCGCGAGGAGGCCGCTGCACTGGTCAAGAAATGGTGGAACCGCGATGCCGCGCAATTTTCGCGGTATCAGGATTTGATCGCGCTGAAAGAAATTGATGCCGTGGCAATTGCCAGCCCCGACCATCTGCATGCCGTGCAACTAACGGCGGCGGCCGAGGCGGGCAAGGACGCGTATGTTGAAAAGCCGTGGGCACTGACCTTGGACGACTTGAAAATGATGACGGACGCGGTGAAGAAAAACAAGCGGATCGTTCAGGCGGGCACCCAGTTGCGCAGCATGAACTCGTTCAGCGGCGTGCGCCAACTGGTCCAGTCCGGTGCTCTGGGAAAAATCATCCGCGCTTCCCAAGTGCGCAACAGCGCGGAGCCCTACTGGCATCGTTATGCCGAGCGTCCCATTCGGGCGGACGAGGTGGACTGGAAGGCCTTTCTCGGCGACCGGTTGGACCTTCCCTTGAATCCCAAACTTCTGTCCGGCTGGTATGGCTACCGGCATTTTTCCAGCGGCCCCATTGGCGGTCTGATGAGCCACTTCATTGACCTCGTCCACTACATCACGGGCGAGACGTATCCCAAGTGGGCTGTAACGCTTCAGGGCCAAAAAGTCTTCGACGACGACTTTACCTGTCCGGAAAACGTCCAGACCATCCTCGAATATCCCAGCGGCATGTTGGTAAGTTACGCAACGTTGTTCGGCAATGCGGGCGGCAATCTCATGCACTGGCAGGGCACGCGCGGCATGGTGGACAGCACGGAGTGGGCCAAGCCGACCA
>JAOAGV010000231.1 GCA_026415575.1 Candidatus Sumerlaeia bacterium | reverse complement strand
CTTGCCAGTTTTCTGCCCGACGGCTGGCAGGCCAAGGCGCGGGAGACGGGGGCGCTGCGCCGGTGCCGGAAAGTTCCGGATGCTCCGACGCTGTTGCGCGTGTTGTTGATTCACTTGGCCGAGGGATGTTCGCTTCGGGAGACGGCCGTGCGCGCGCGCCAGGGCAATCTGGTCGCGCTCAGCGACGTGGCCATTATGGATCGCCTCAAGGGCGCGGGGGAGTGGTTTCGGTGGATGAACACGGAGTTGATGAAAAAATGGGCTGGCCCGGGGCCGACGGCCCTTGGCCAATGGCGCTGGAATGTTCGCGTGATTGATGGCACACGGGTCAAGGAACCGGGACCGACCGGTTCGTCGTGGTGCGTTCATTACTCGCTTGGCCTGCCGTCGCTGGCCTGTCAGGAGTTGGTCGTATCCGAGCCCAATGGCCGGGGCGAAAGTTTCACGCGGTTTCACGTGCGTGCCTTCGATTTGTTTCTGGGCGACCGCGCCTACGGGGTGCGTCCGGGAATCGTTTACGTGTGCCGGAACGGAGGCGAGGTGCTGGGGCGCTTTGCCCTCAGCAACTTGCCCTTGGTCACGCGCCAAGGGCAGTCGTTCTCCCTGCTGACCCACCTGCGGACATTGACCGCAACCCAACGGGGCGACTGGCCGGTTCTGTTGAAGGACAGTTCGGGCGAAGTGCCCGGACGGGTTTGTGCCGTGCGAAAAAGCCGCCCTGCCGC
>JAOAGV010000230.1 GCA_026415575.1 Candidatus Sumerlaeia bacterium | reverse complement strand
GTCATCCTCAGACCGAGGATTACTGGGGCCGGGTCAATCCGATCGGGCCGCGCGCCTGTTATGACGAGGGCAAACGTTGCGCCGAGACCCTGTTCTTCGACTATCACCGCCAGCATCGCCTAGAGATCAAGGTCGCGCGCATCTTTAACACCTATGGCCCCGGCATGCACCCCAATGACGGGCGGGTGGTATCGAACTTCATCATCCAGGCGCTCAAGGAAGAGCCGATCACCCTCTATGGCGACGGCAGCCAGACCCGCTCGTTTTGCTATGTCGATGACATGATCGAGGGCTTTATCCGGCTTATGGCCAGCCCAGCCGAGATCACGGGACCGATCAACCTGGGCAATCCGACGGAGCTTAGTATGCGCGCCCTGGCCGAGTTGATCCGCGAACTCACTGGCTCGCGCTCACCTTTGGTCCATCGCCCGCTGCCGGCGGATGACCCGGTCCAGCGTCAGCCGGATATCAGCCGCGCCCGCGAACTGCTTGGCTGGGAGCCGCGCGTGCCGCTCGTGGAGGGGCTCAAGCAGACTATCGTCTATTTCGAGGACCTGATCCGGAGGGGCCTGGCATGATCCCTATCTTGGTTACCGGCGGCGCTGGTTATATCGGGAGTCATACCTGCAAGGCCTTAGCCCGCGCGGGTTACCACCCGATCGTGCTCGACAACCTGGTCTATGGGCATGAATGAGCGGTGCGCTGGGGATCGCTCGAGGTCGGGGATATCAGCGATCGCGCCTATCTAGATG
>JAOAGV010000229.1 GCA_026415575.1 Candidatus Sumerlaeia bacterium | reverse complement strand
GAGTAGTTCCGGTTCGTGTAGGATCGCGCACGCCAGTGCCAGCCGCTGTTTCCAGCCGCCGGCCAACTCCGCGGTGAGAACGTGGCGTTGCTCTTGTAGCCCTGCTAGTTCCAACGCTTTGGCCTTGCGCGCACGCAGCTCCGCGCCGCGCAGGCCGTAGATGGTGCCGTAGAACTCTAAATTTTCGCCGACGGTTAGATCGCGGTAGAGGCTGAATTTTTGCGACATGTAGCCTGTGCGTTCGCGCATTGCTTGCACTTGACGTGGCACCTCGTAGCCCAAGACCTCAATCCTCCCGGCAGTGGGGGTAAGCAGGCCTAATAACATGCGAATCGTCGTGGTCTTGCCCGCGCCGTTGGGACCGAGGAAGCCGAAAATCGCGCCACGGGGCACTTCGAAGCTGATGCCGTTCACGGCGGTGAAGGCGCCAAAGCGTTTGACGAGCCGATCCACGCGAATGGCAGCGGTCACGAACGGCGTTCCTCCTTCTGATGCGCAAAGTATAAGAATGCTTCTTCCATGCGTGGTCGCGCTGCTCGTCCTCCGTGTAGCGCGATACCGGAGGCTTCCAACAACGCGATGAATTCCGCCATGCGACGGCCCGCATCATCCACAAACACATGCAGGGTATCGCCGTCCACTTGCACATCGAACACGCCGGGCGCGTTGCGTAGTGCCGCTTGCGCTGCCAGAAGGGAGTCTGGGCGCAGTTCGAGCATCTCGCCGGGGAGCGCGGCGCGCAGGGCTTCCGG
>JAOAGV010000228.1:314-817 GCA_026415575.1 Candidatus Sumerlaeia bacterium | reverse complement strand
GTCATCGCCTCAACCATGCTGCGCCCGCTCTGTAAGGCCCAGACGAAGAGCGAGATGTTGACCAGCGCCGACCATAGCCCGCCGGCCATCATCAACCCCACCACCGGGCGGGTAAAGATCCCGCGCCGCGGGTCGCGTGGCGGTTGGCGCATAAGGTCGTCGTCGGGCGGATCAACCGCCAGCGCCAGCGCCGGTAGACCGTCGGTAGCGAGATTGACGTAAAGAATCTGCACCGCAGTCAGTGGCAACGGCAAACCGGCCAACGTCGCGCCGGCCATCAATGTAATCTCGCCGATGTTTGACGAGAGGAGATACATCAGGTACTTTTTGATGTTGCCAAAGATGCGCCGGCCCTCTTCGACGGCGGCGACAATCGAGGCAAAGTTGTCGTCTGTGATCGTCATGGCTGCCGCCTCTTTGGTGACATCGGTGCCGGTGATGCCCATCGCGATGCCAATGTCGGCCTTCTTAAGCGCCGGGGCATCATTGACGCCATCGCCGGT
>JAOAGV010000228.1:0-304 GCA_026415575.1 Candidatus Sumerlaeia bacterium | reverse complement strand
CCACCACGTAGCCCTTCTGTTGCAGCGCTGTCACTACCCGCAGCTTATGCACCGGCGCCACACGCGCATAGACATCCACCGTCTCGACGATGCGGGCAAAGGCCTCGTCGCCGAGGGCATCGAGTTCGCTGCCAGTCATCACCCGGCCATGGCTCAGCAACCCCAATTCGCGCGCAATTGCCGCCGCTGTCAGCGGGTGATCGCCGGTAATCATCACTACTCGAATGCCGGCCTGCTGGCAGGTTTGGATAGCGGCTTTGGCTTCGGGACGAGGCGGGTCGATCATGCCCACAAGGCCCAGCAA
>JAOAGV010000227.1 GCA_026415575.1 Candidatus Sumerlaeia bacterium | reverse complement strand
GTCTCAGACAGCTCGACGAGCTGACGCGCCGGGTCAAGCAACTCGAACTCTCGATTGCCGCTATGAACGCAACGCACACACAGAGGGGGTCCTGATGGATGACGGAACCGACTTGAAAGCAGCGGATGTCAATAGCCCCCTGGAGCGCGTGGAGGATCCCAGTGCGATGGATATCCATCGGATCCTCAGGCTGCTGCCGCATCGCTATCCATTTTTATTGGTCGATCGGGTCATCGACTATCGCATCAACGACTATCTGATCGCACTTAAGAACGTCACCTTTAATGAACCATTTTTCAACGGCCATTTCCCGGTCCGTCCAGTCATGCCGGGCGTGTTGATCGTTGAGGCCATGGCCCAGGCGACAGGTCTCTTAGCGATGGCCTCCCGCCCAGATCTGGTCGGTGAAAGATCGCTTTATTATTTTGTCGGCATCGATAAAGCGCGCTTCAAGCGCCCCGTCGAGCCAGGCGATCAGCTCATCATGGAGGTGCGCTTGGGTCCGGTGCGCCGCGGCATCTGGAAGTTCGACGGCGAGGCACGCGTCGAGGACAAGGTGGTCGCCACCGCCGAGATCATGTGTACTGCCCGGGATTTCGACACTTGATCCACCCCACCGCCCTGGTCGATCCGGGCGCTGAGCTTGATTCAACCGTGGAGGTTGGCCCTTATGCCGTGATCGGGCCGAGGGTGCAGATCGATGCCGGGACCTGGATCGGGCCCCATGCAGTGCTGCGGGGTCCGGCGCGCATCGGGCGCGACAATCGGATCTTTCAATTCGCCTCGGTTGGTGAAGACCCGCAGGATAAAAAATATGGCGGTGAACCGACC
>JAOAGV010000226.1:442-857 GCA_026415575.1 Candidatus Sumerlaeia bacterium | reverse complement strand
CTTGTGTGATGATGACATCGTGCGCCCAATCCACATTACCTAAAGCCTGCCATGCTACTTCGTTGAAATTTTGCACGTCCACCCACTCATCTACCACGACAATCGCTTTGGCTAAGCTGAGGAGGGCCAATCCCCATAGACCATGAATCACCTTGCGCGCGTGGCCGGGGTAGCGTTTGCGAATGCTGACCAAAACTAGGTTGTGAAACACGCCGGCGGCTGGCATGGCGAAATCTACCACTTCCGGCAAAAACAGGCGCAAGAGTGGAAGGAACAGCCGCTCCGTGGCTTTACCCATCCAATAATCTTCCATCGGTGGGATACCGACCACGGTGGCCGGATATATGGGGTCGCGGCGGTGCGTGATGGCGGTGACGTGAAACGTGGGGAACAACGCTACCGGCGTATAATAGCC
>JAOAGV010000226.1:0-432 GCA_026415575.1 Candidatus Sumerlaeia bacterium | reverse complement strand
GCCCGTGTGGTCGCCGAAGGGACCTTCCGGGCGTTGATCCGTGGGGTCCACGTAGCCCTCAATGACAATATCGGCATCTGCAGGCACTTCTAAAGGCTGAGATACACAACGCACCAAAGGCACCGGCTCGTGGCGCAACCAACCGGCTAGTAGGTATTCATCTATATCGGGGGGAAGGGGGGCCGATGCCGCCCAAATACAGGCTGGATCGCCACCCAGCACAATGGCAGCGGGGATGGGAGACAGCGCCGCGCGTTCGTGTTCAGCGCCGCCTTTATGCTTCTGCCAGTGGACGAGCAACGTGCGCGCGTTGAGTTTTTGCAAACGGTACATGCCCACATTGCGCACACCGGTTTGGGGATGACGGGTAACGACTTGTGGGAGGGTAATGAACGGTCCGCCGTCCTTGGGCCAACAGGTCAGGATTGGGAG
>JAOAGV010000225.1 GCA_026415575.1 Candidatus Sumerlaeia bacterium | reverse complement strand
TAAGTACACTCATGACACTTATGGTATGTCGCCCGGCGCATACACAGTTATGCCCGGAATCCGCTCGAAGTCGGAATCGCTGGTGGCAATGGCCGGGATGCCGTATTCGAGAAGTATCTGTGCATTGATGGAATCCGTTGCCAACATTCCAAAACAGCTTCGGATTCGCTGCGATTTCAATACATCCGTTTCCGTGGCAACAATGATGCCCAGATTCGATCGCAGTATGATATCCTCGAGGAAGACTGCATAACGAACCAGTTTTTTAATACTCTCCGGCCTCCGTTTCAGGCTGCGCATCGGGATCGGTTCAGCGGCAGAAGCGCCACCTGCTTCTATCCCCATTGTCTTATAGCATACCTCGCAAAGCGTATAGGTGGAAACCAGTCCCAAAACCGACTGGTCGCGGCATCGCTCAATCAACAGGTGGCATTGTCGCGACTTGCGCGCAAATGCATACACGAAGATGTTGGAGTCCAGAAGAACGACGGCTCCGTCGGGGATCCTATTAACGGTCGCACTCAAAATCCACGTCCTCGGCGTAGTATTTCACTACTTGGATCGGAACGTCGAAATCCAAAGTGGTGAGCGGCTTTTCTTTTGCCAATCGAATCCGCTCCTGTTTTGTTTCTTCAGGAAAGAGTTTTTCAATTAATACCCGGAGTTTTGGAGACCACATCGAGCGATCCGCCGTATCCTTGAGAGGATGCTTGTTGCTGACCTGTGATGGAACGAGATAAGGCAGTGCAGGCGGTTCGGCAACCCGCACCGTCCGGCTCTTCTCCTGATCATGTTTCTTTTTCCCCGTCATGTCTCTTCCCCCTCAATAGATCACCTTGTTCAGGGGATACTCGATGATGCCGACGGCACCGGCACGGCGCAAA
>JAOAGV010000224.1:418-1159 GCA_026415575.1 Candidatus Sumerlaeia bacterium | reverse complement strand
CCCCTGCTGCCACCAGCAGTCGCCCCAAGACGGTTACCCGACCGCTCTATCAAGGCTCTTCCCTCAGGCAGCCAGCATCTTGCCGCCAAGCACCAGAACAAGATACCTCATAGAGAACCTTCCAGCAACCTGGAAGGCTGATTCCCCAAAGACCAAATGGCTCTAGCCCTGCCGGACGAGCGACCATCCAATGGCCTGATGCCCCGCCAGGGCGGCCATACCGCGCCATGAGCCCCAGCCCTAACCTCGAGGGTCAGCGGCGCCACAACCATGACCACAGAGATCGTGACCGTCACCGACGGCGCATCCTCGATCAAGACAAAATATGGTGTGCGGCCGTGTCGTCCCCGATCCAGGACGCATCCCAGACCAGCCATACAGCAAGGAACGCACATCAACAGCAAAATTGAACGTTCAATTTTGATGCCTCAAGCCGCGACCTTGCGCAAGACGCACCAATCACGTAGGCCAGCCGAAGGAAACACACTCTGGCACGAACCTTGCTTACAACCGATCAGCTTCGCGCATCCAGCGAAGCTGACCATTTCAAAAACTTCTGGAGGTTCATACATGAAACGACATCAAGGTTTTACCCTGATCGAATTGATGATTGTTGTGGCAATCATCGGTATTCTTGCCGCAATTGCGGTTCCCGCCTATCAGGACTACGTGGCCCGCAGCCAGGTGGCAGCCGGTCTGTCTGAAATTTCTGGGGCCCGCACCAATTACGAAGTGGGTGTC
>JAOAGV010000224.1:0-408 GCA_026415575.1 Candidatus Sumerlaeia bacterium | reverse complement strand
CCCGCCACTTTCTTCACGACTGACAACATGGGCCTGAGCGCCACCACAGAGCGCTGCACGATGGCGGTCAACGCTCCCACTGGCGGAGCGGCCAACAACGCCCTGCAGTGCACCCTGCGCAACTCCAACCCGCGCGTCAATGGTGCCCAGATTCGCTTGGGTCGTGATGCCAATGGCGTATGGAGCTGCACAATCGCCAGCCGTCCCACGGGCTGGAAAGATAGCTACTACCCAGCCGGCTGCACCGCGGGCACCTAAAACTTAACCCACAACTTGAACAGGGGCTGCTTGGCAGCCCCTGTTTTTATGCAACCACAAAACGCAACTGCAACAACGACAATCGGGGCATCCGGCGTGCTCATTTCAGGGTTGGCGCTTCGAGACTGGGTTCTCAGATCACTCACAGCC
>JAOAGV010000223.1 GCA_026415575.1 Candidatus Sumerlaeia bacterium | reverse complement strand
GCGGCAAGCCGTAGATTCCTCGCTCTGCAATACGACAAGTTTTTCCGCACGCCTGCCCATGCGGCGGGGGTCATTCTCTGGAATCAACCGCTGCTTTTTCCCTCGAAAAGAGCTTCGAGAGATTTCATTGCCCGAACAATTGCCAATGGCGTACAGACGTGGGCGGTGGCGGCGTTGTCAGCCAGAGCTGATAGTAATACTCATCGCCCGTGTCGCACGTAACGACCAGTTCAACCATGCATTCCGTTCCCAGTTCGGCATTCGGTGCCACGTCAAACGTGAAGCTCGCCGTCCCGGTGGCATTCGGTGCGAGCGTTGCAGGCGTCAGCGCCGCCGTTGTGGGCCGGAAATTGGATACGAAAGTGGGTGTTGAATGAACGGCCCTCACTCGGAGCGACTTCATGGTCCCATATATTCCCGGCGGCGTGCGATTGGTGAACCGGAAGTTGATCCGGTTGCCGACCGAGCCGGGGTTGACTTCCCCCAGTAACTCCGACGCCATCTTAGCAGCGGCCGTCGCGCCGGATGTCGGGGTTGGAGGTTTCAGGTATGATATCAGGTTTTTAATCTGCTTGGGCGTGAACACTTTCGCGTTTGTGCAGGCGAGCACATTTTCCAACGTAGTTTGCCCGCAGGCACCAATATTCTCCGCCGGCAGCGGCTTGCCGTCTTCGGTGTGATTATCGGCGTTCATCTGCCAGAGATGAGTGTTTTCATGCGCCAGGACATCAGATGGCGTAGGATTCGGATTAAAATATTCAGGTGGGACTTTCTTAAAGTTAATAACGATTGCACTTCTTCCTAAAGCATCGAGTTGTTCCCCCAACGACCTATCGGACATCTGAGGAACGAGATACACATTTTCCGTGCGATACGCGTGCAGACCTGAATACGAATAGTATCTCCTAATCAGTTCCTGCTCCTCGAGGGTTGGCTTGCTGGGGTCCTTGAACTCTTCCAACTTGCCGTCATTATTCAAGTCCACTTTTGAAAAATCATACTTATTAACGGTATAGTAGAAGCTAAGTTCCGGGCCGCCGCACTGCTTGAGTTTTTCACCATAGGCGGTCCGTTTGTCCGCCATCTGCCCCCTTATGAATGCTGACAAGTCCTCTCCCAGAGGCTCCCAAAACTTGATGTGAATCTGCGGCGGGGCAGCCGTCGGCGGCGGGCTGGATTCCGCCAAACGCTGCGGCTGGGAAGCCAAAAACGTTACCGCCCA
>JAOAGV010000222.1 GCA_026415575.1 Candidatus Sumerlaeia bacterium | reverse complement strand
CGGATCTCTTGTTCGATTCGGTGGCGCTTCTTGCCCCGCCGTCGTTTTTTCTCGGCTTCCAGGTCCGCCAGAATGTCCTCCAGACGGCTCTCCCACAACGCCGTCTCCCACTTTTCGTATATCTCCCGGGCCTGTTCGCTTTCGCCATACACCTCTTTGATGATCTCCTGCAAATGCTCACAGACGTGCCAGAAGTCTTGAATGAGCACCGCGTTCGGGAATAACTCCTTGGCCAGCAGCCACAGGCAGGCCGCCCCGTCGCCGATGAAGGCCGTCAGCGCTGCCCGCAGGGCTCCCATCCGCTCGGCCAGCGCCTTCCATCGGTCCCGGAAATCTTCGAAGTCCTCACTGCCCGTGTAGCGTCGCGTCGTGATCCTCGGACGGGGCGTGGACGTTTCCTTCGTCAAACGGTCCTCCCGCGCAAACGCCGTCCCACAATAGACCATCTTGTGTTCCTCCCTGCTGACCGTCAGGACCGCCGTGGCATCCGCCTCCACCACCAGCCGCTGGGCCGGAAACTCCCCCACGGCCGGCGGCGCCTCCTCCGGATGCGGCCTTGTCCACGCCTCCTCCCGCTGGCGCTGCATCGCATCCAACCGCGGGCCATACTGGTCCGCCACCCGCGCACATTCCGCCACGCTCACCTCCAACTCCGCCTCATGCGCCAACCGTCTAGACGCCGACGGATACGACGAGACCGCAGCCTCATACGCCACTTTCTTCACCACGCGCCGCGTCATGTGCTCGGGCTTCCCCACACCCAACTCCTCATCCCTCGGCGCCACCGCCTGGCGGCACCCCGGACATTCATACACGCTTCGCTCCAATTGCAATTCCCCCCGTAGTGTCAACGCCTCCCGCCGCTTGCGAGGCCCCGGACTCATCCACCCCTGACACCGAGGACATTCCAGAGGGGGAAAAAGCCGCCCCCTCCGCGGAGACGGCGCGTTCCCGCGCCTCCAGCCAGACCTTGTAGATCTCCACGTCCATCTCATTCAACCCTTCTTCAATCAACCCTTCCAAGTCCCCTCCCCGTTCCTTCTTCTCCACCCGTCCCTTCAATCCTTCCGTCTTCTCCAACAGGCGCTGCCAACACGCTTCAACGGTCATGGCAGCTCCCTCCGTCACAAGATTTGCCCCCATTTACCCCCCGCTCGCCTCTGAATCAACTTCTTCCCCCACACCCCTCTCCCCATTTCGGGAGATGCACCCGTCGGTGCGAAGAAAACGCTCAAGATCAAGTATCTCAGCGACGCCTATTTTGAGCTGGTCAGGCTGCGGCCCGATC